>JAUIJO010000093.1 GCA_030431185.1 Gammaproteobacteria bacterium
GCCCTTGCTCTTGTGCAGGGTGACGATCTGGACGCGGCGCGCGTCGGACTCCAGCCGCAGCAACTGCGCTTCGTCGTCGCTGTCGGCATCGGCGATGCGTCCCCGCAGCCAGTCGACCAGGCCATGCATGCCGAGCGCCCGCGCATCGGCTTCCTGCAGGAGCTCGCCGAGCTGCATCAGGTTGGTCAACCGGCGCTCGCCATCGAGCAGCCCGAGCAGGCGCGGGGCATGGGTCGCGCACAGATCGGCGACCAGCGCCAACGGCCCGTTGCGCTGCCAGCGTTCGCGCCATTGCAAGGCGGCGTGCTGCCAGTGCGCATGGCCGACGGGATCGGTGTCCAGCGCGGCGATGTCGGCCGCGTCACAGCCCACCAGCACCGTGGCGAGCGCCGCCCGCAGGCGGCCGTCGTCGGCGGGTTGCAGCAGGGCTTCGAACAGGATGCGCAGCTCGCGCGCCTCGTCGGTGTCGAAGAGGCTCTGCTTGCCCGCGGCGACGGCGGCGATGCCGACCCCCGCCAACGCGCGCTGGATGCGGCTGGCCTCCTTGTGGCTGCGCACCAGCACCGCGACGTCGCCGGCCCGGACCGGCCGGGCGACGCCGTCCTGGTCCTGCAGGGTGGCGCGGCCTTCGCGGGCCTCCGACAGCACCCCGTGGATCGCGGCGACGCAGGCGGCGGTGGCGCACTCGCGGCTCTCCTCGGCGGACATCGGGTCCAGGAGCTTCTCCTGCCCCTTGCGCTCGCCCTTCTCATGGACGCCCAGCTCGATCGGGAACCGGCACACGGTCAGGGCGGGGGCGGGCTGGCCATCGCGGAGGAAGTTGCGGTCCTCGCGTCCACCACCGGCCAGGACGGGCTGGAAGTCGATGCCATCGACGACGAAAGCCACGTCTTCGTTGCGAGCGGCGTTGGCGTACAAGGCAGCGATGGCGTCCAGTACCGACGGCCTTGAACGGAAATTGTGCGTGAGTGCGGGCGCCTCCCCGGCCAGCTGCTTCGCCGACAGGTAGGTCTGCACGTCGCCGCCGCGAAAGCCGTAGATCGCCTGCTTCGGATCCCCGATGAGGAACAGCGCCGGCAGGCGACCGGCTTCGTCGCCGCCGCCGAACACGCGCTGGAAGATCGACCACTGCCGCGCATCGGTGTCCTGGAACTCGTCGACCAGCGCGATGGCGTACTGGTCGCGCAGGCGTTGCGCCAGCACATCGCCCCGAGGTCCCTCAAGCGCATCGGCGAGGTGGCAGATCAGGTCGTCGTAGGTGCGCACGCGACGTTGCCGCTTGAGTGCGTCCAGCCGCTGGCGCGCGGCGTCGCGGATCCGGTGCAGCAGCACGATGCGACGGCCGGTCCGCCAGGCCTCGCGCCGCTCGCGCGCTTCGATCCAGTGGCCGATGGCATCGGACAGCGCGGATCGCGGTGCGTCGTCCTCGCGGCCCTTGCGCAGCTTGCCCTTGATGTAGACGGGACCGAGACGCTCGATGCGCGGGTCGACCGCGCGTGTCGCATCGTCCTGCGTGCAGTATTCCGCGAGCGCGGACCCGGCGTCCTCCAGCAGGTCCTTCTGGTAGCCGGTCTTGTTGAGCACGCCGCCATCGAGCGCTGCGCGCATGGCATCGAGGAAGGCACCCCGGTCGGCGCTCCAGGCCAGACGCAACGCCTCGAACGCCGACTGCAGGGCGGGGAGCGGGTCCGGCTGGTCCACGGGCGGCCCGGGGCGCAGCGCTGCGTCGCCGAGCAGGGCACGCAGGTCCTCGGCGAGCGCGTCGGGGTTCGACCACAGGTCGGTCAGCAGCGCGGCGTCGGCCGCATCGGCGGCGAAGGCGCGCCACAGGTCGGCGGCGAGCTCGCTGCGCAAGGCCTTGTCGCTGGTGAGCTGCTCGGGCGGGTCGAAGCCCTGTCCGCTTTCCAGCGCGTGCTCGGACAAGGCGCGGGTGCAGAAGCCGTGGATGGTGAAGATCGCGGCGAGGTCGATCTCGTGCACGGCCTGCTGCAGGCGACGGCGCAGCGCATCCGCGTCTTCGATGCCGGCGGCGAGGTGCTGCCGCAGGATCTCGCGGCCGATGCGGTCCTCGGCGTTGCCATCGTCGTGCGGCGTGGCGTCCTCATCGAGCAGTTGCAGCGTGCGCTCCAGGCGCGCGCGGATGCGATGGCGCAGTTCCTGCGTCGCGGCCTCGGTGAAGGTGACCGCGAGGACCTGGCCGACGCGCAGCCCGCGTTCCACCACCAGGCGGGTCACCAGGGTCGCGAGGGTGAAGGTCTTGCCGGTGCCGGCGCTGGCCTCGATCAGGCGCACGCCATCCAGTGGCAGGTCGAGGTAGGGGTCGCGCGGCGTCATGGCACTCACGGTCGGGCGCCTGCATCGGGCGCGACGTCGACAGGGGCGTCGACGCCCTCGTCGGCGAACCGGTGCGCGCGACCCTCGGTCAGGGTGTGGAAGATGCCCCACGTGACCTCGCGGAACCGGTCGAGGCGCTCGGGGTCGTCGACGCCCTCGGGGAAGGGCTCGCGGCCGCGCAGGGCGACCTGCACGGCGGGTTCGTGGCCTTCGCCCCAGCCGCCGTTGCTGCCGTTCCAGGCCTGCTCGGCCACGGCCAGCGCGCGCTCGGCGCGATCCTCGCTGAAGTAGGCCCAGCCGGTGCGCGGGGCGAACGGCAGCGGTTCGCGCAGGCCCTGTTCGCGCAGTTCAAGCAGACGGCGCAGCGCCTCGCGCGCCTCACCGGTCGCGACCGGGGCGTAGTCCATCCGGCCGGGCCGCTTGTCGGGGGTTTCGAAGAAGCGGGTCAGCGGGGTCGGCAGGCCTGCCGCGCACAGCGCCAGCCAGTCCAGTCCGTGCCGGATCACCTCCGGCCCTTTCAGCGGGCCGATCCGGACCCGGCCCAGGCCCGCGGGATACAGGTCGCCGACGCGGCCCTGCAGGCGAACGCCGCCCAGGTCGATGTCGACCGCCACCGATGTCGCCGCGTCCGCACCGCGCCATGCGACGAGGTTGTCCGCGTAGGGGCGTACCTCGCCCAGCACGCTTTCGAAGCTGGCGACGCCCAGGGGGCCAGCCGGCAGCAGGCCACGGGCACGCAGACGGGCATGCAGGCGCGTGCGCCAGGCAGCATCGCGCGGCTGCGCCGCCGGCGCCAGGCAGGCCTCGAGCAGGGCCTGCTGCAGGGCGTGGCGCGACAAGCCGGCCGCGACCGTCAGCGGCTCGGTGTCGTCCTCGGACGCGACCGGTCCGGGCAAGCGCAACGACAGGCGCTGCCTCAGGAACTCGCCGCTCGGGTCAAGCAGGAAACGTCGCAACGCGTCGATCGACAGCGTGACCGGGGTGTCGTCCGGTGCCGCGGGAGCGGGCGGCAGGCCCGTTGCGGCGAACGCAGGTGCTGGGTGCCGCGCGCTGCGGTCGCGATCGGCCGCCGGGTGCCACTCGGCGCGATAGCTGAAGCGGCGCGTCTCCGCGTCGTCCGAAGCGGCGTCACCGCCGGTCCCGAACGCCTGCGGTGAGAACGGCTGCAGTGGATGCCGGACCACCAGTCCGGGGCGCACGGCCTTGCTGTCGGCGTGGTGCGAGGCCGCCACGTCCAGCAGTTCCGACACCAGGACCGAGGGCTCGCGCACGCTGCCGTCGCGCGGGTCGGCACCGAGGTAACTGAGGTAGAACACGTCGCTCGCGGCGGCGAACAGTTGCAGGAACAGGAAGCGGTCGTCCTCGCGCAGCGAGCGGTCGCCGGGCTGGCGGCGCGGGGTACCCAGGTCCGCGGTCAGCTTGTTGAGGCCGGCGGCCGGATCGCGACGTGGATAGTCGCCGTCGTTCATTCCCAGCACGCCGATCACCCGGAACGGCAGCAAGCGCATCGGCACCATGCGCCCGAAACTGATGCCGCCGGTCAGCAACGGTGCGCGGGTGTCGGCGGCGCCGAGTTCGGCGGCGAAGTGCGCGCGCACCGCCTCGGGCGGCACATCCTGGTCGACGTTGGCCCGGGTGGCGGAACTGGCGAAGTCGTCGACCAGGCGCCGCAAGCGCTCCAGTGCGCGCAGGCCGGCGGTGTCGGTGGAGGTTTCCGGCACCAGTTCGGCCAGCAGCCCCAGCAGGCGTTCGCGCCAGCGCGCGGGCGTCATCGCCTGGCCCAGGCGCTGCTGGCCGCGTGCGAGCACGCGCAGCAGGCGCAGCAGCACGTCGAGGGCATCGAGCGCGCCGCCTTCCAGTCCGGTCCAGGGCGCGACCGTCTGTCCGGTGGTGTGGCCGATGTCGTCTTCGCTGCCGCTGGCATGCCCCAGCAAGAGGCGGTCGAGTGCGAACTGCCAGGTGAAGGCGTCGTCGGCGGGGGCCGCATGGGCCTCGCGATGGCGGGCGTCCAGGCCCCAGCGCGCGCCGGCGGCGCGCAGCCAGTGGTGCAGGCGATCGAACGCGTCGGCGTCGAGGCCGGCCGCGCGTGCCAGCGGCGGGCTGGCGAGCAGGTCGAGGGTTTCGTTCAGGCCGAAGCGCGCCAGCGGCAGGTCGAGCAGGCGCAGGAAGACCTCGGCCAGCGGCTCGCCCGCGAGCGGACTGGCATCGGCCAGCGCATACGGAATGAAGTCCGGCTGCCCGGCGCGACCGCCGAACACGGCTTCGATGTGCGGGATGTAGGGGTCGATGTCCGGCGCCAGCACGGCGATATCACGCGGTTGCAGGCTCGGGTCGTGTTCCAGCAGGTCGCGCAACTGGTCGTGCAGCACCTGCACCTCGCGCAATCGCGTATGGCAGGCATGCACCTGCAGGCTGCGGTCGCCGCGGTCCAGTTGCGGCCGCGGCGGGCCGGACGGGCGGGGATTGCGATGGAACAGGTCGTGCTGCAACCAGGCGAGCAGTCGCGTCGTGGGGGGATGGTCGGCGTCGTCGTGCTGCGGTCGCGCATGCACGGCGATCTCGAAACTGGGATGCACGGTTTCGTAGTCGCCCAGCATCGCCACGAAATCGCGTCCGGCCGCCCCCCAGGCCTGCAGCAGCGGATTCTCGCCGGGGCCGTCGGTCGCGGTGCCGGCGAGCATGTCGCGCCAGTGTTCGGACGCGGTGCGCAGGTCGCCCCACCACAGGCCGACCGGCGTGGGCATGTAGAAGTGCAGCGGCCCCACGCGCGCCTGCGTCGCGATCACCCGGAGCACGTCAGGCGACACGTTGAGGGTGCCGAAGGCGAACAGCCGTGCCGGCAGGCCCTGCGGCAGCGGACCGTCATGCGGGCCGAACCGCGACAGGTAGCGGTCGATGCGGCGGGCACGATGCGCCTGCCCGCCCGCGACATGCCGCCACAGTTCGGCCTGAGGGTCGAGCCTGCTCAGCTGGGGCTGCTGCTCCCAGTCCAGCAGCATGCCGCGCCGCCACGCCTGGTACTTCTCGAAGATGCCGGCCAGTTCGACCGCCAGCGCCCAGGGCTTGAGCGGATCGGCGTCGCCCAGGTAGGCGCGCAGCGAGGCCATCGCCGGCCGCGCCATCAGCGCGGGGTCGGTCAGCGCCGCGTACAGGCGCCAGCGCAACGCGGCGTTGTCGAAGTCCTCCGCGGCGTCGGCGGGGTCGCCGTTGCCGTCCAGGGCCTGGCGGACGAACTCGCCCGGGGTCAGGAACTCGAGGTTGGCGGCGACGCCGTGCGCCTGCGCCAGGGTCGCCTGCAGCCAGCGCTTCATCGCCACCTGCGGGATCAGCACCACGTCCGGTGCCAGCAGGGCTTGGCCCGGCGCGGGCTCGCGCAGGGCGTCGGCCATGAGGCCGGCCAGCAGGTCCAGGGCGTTCGAGTGGTAGAGGCGGAAGTCGGGGGGCGACGGCATCGGCCCATCATGCCGGACCGCGGTCGCAGGGCGTGAGAGGCCCGGCGACACCGGGCCCCGGAGGGGTGACAAGGCCTGCCCGGCGGGTCCATGCTTGGGGCACCCTCCCGGAGCCCCTGCAGGACGGACGATATGTCGTGGATTACGATGCGCGTCTTGCCTCCCGGCCTGTTGGCCCTGACCCTGCTGGCCGCGGCACCGCTCGCGATGGCCCAGTCGCCCGAGAGCGACCTGCCCGACCAGGTCGACTCGAGTGGCCTGCGGGGTTTCAACGACTATGCGATCCCGGAGCTGCCGCAAGGCCTGCTGGAGGAATTGCAGGACGACGAAGGGGCGTTCACCTGGCAGCCCGGCGTGGTGCTGCTGTACGACTGGAACGCGATCGACCAGGACGCCGTGACCGAGGCGGCGGTCGGTGCCCAGGGCCATGACGACGAATGGCGCGCGATCCGCTTCACCAACCGCGGGCGCATCGGCCACTCGGGCAAGCTGACCTATCTCTTCAGCTTCGAGTACAAGGGCTTCAACAAGAACCCCGGCGATCCGGACTGGTCGTGGACCGACGTCCAGCTGAAATACGACTTCGGTGACGCCGGCAGCCTGATGGTGGGGAAGATCAAGGAAGCGTCCGTGTACGAGATGGTCGGGGATTCGGCCAACCTGCCGCACCAGGAACGGGTGCTCAGCCCGTTCTTCCAGTCGCGTTCGGTCGGCGTCAACTGGCTGCGCTCCTGGGGCGGCGAGCGGGGCACCTTCGAGCTCGGGGCCTACAACGATGCCTGGTCGCAGCAGGGCGACGTGGACATCGGCGAGCGGGGCAACCACCTCGCCGCCCGCATCACCGGCCTGGCCTGGTGGCAGGAGGACGGGGCCCGCTTCCTGCACCTGGGCGCCAGCGTACGCCACGTCGAGGACAACGACGGCATCCTGAATTTCCGCGGCAGGCCGGCGTCGAACGTGCTGCCGAACTACGTCAACACCGGGGACTTCGCCGCCGACAGCGCGAATTTCCTCGGCCTCGAAGCCCTGTGGAACCATGGGCCGGTGTCGGTGCTGGGCGAATGGGTGGTCAACCAGGTCGACGCGCCGTTGCATGGCGATCCGCGCTTCCATGGCTGGTACGTCACCGGGTCCTGGGTGCTGACCGGCGAGACGCGGCCCTACGACCGCAAGGTCGGCTACGCGCGCCGCGTGTTGCCCGAGGGGCATTGGGGTGCGATGGAACTGATCGGGCGCGTGGGCGGCGCCGACCTTTCCGATGCCGGCATCGACGGCGGCGCCTTCCGGATCGCCACGCTGGGCGCGAACTGGTGGGCGACCCGCCGCCTGAAAATGGGCGTGCAGTGGACGCGCACCGACCTCGACGCACCCGGCGGCGGCTCGGGCAGCACCGACGCCATCCAGACCCGGCTGCAGTGGGTGTATTGAGCGCGCCGCGGCGCGCGCGGCGTCAGGCGGGCGTCTTCTCCCGGACCTTGCCGAGCGCCTTGCGGGTCGTCGCGGCCGCGGATGCCTTGTCGAGCTCGGCGCGGATCATGGCCTCGTGCGCGGCGTCGCCCTGCTGGCAGGTGCGGCGCACGTCCGGGCACATGTGTTCCATGTAGTCCACGTCCATGTTGACGCGCTCGACCAGGAAATCGACGAACGCGCGCACCTTGGGTGACTGCACGTGGCCGCGCGGGAACACCGCGTTGAATTCGTACTCGGGCCCGTTCCAGCCATCGAGCACGCGCTTGAGGTAGCCCTTCTCGACGTAGGGACGGACCTTCGCGGCGATGGTCAGCAGCATCGCCTCGCCGCACAGCATCGCGCCGCTCAGCGCGGCCGGGTCGTTGGCGACCATCACCGGGTCGATCCGGTAGTCGACCGGACCGTCGCCACCGTCCAGGGTCCAGCTGAACTGGCCGTTGCGGCCGTGCTTGCTCATCGCCAGGGTGCGGTGGTGCTGCAACTCGTCCGGGTGCAGCGGCTCGCCGTGGCGTTCGATGTAATGCGGGCTGGCGTAGATCTGGGTACGCAACACGCCCAGCCGGCGCGCCACCAGGTTGGAGTCGGGAAGCGCGCCCAGGCGCAGGGCGACGTCGATTTCCTTGTCGACCAGGTCGATCGTGTCGTTGCTCAGCACCATCTCCACGCGCACCTCGGGATGGCGCGCGTGGAACTCGCCCAGCAGGGGCGAGATCCGGTCGATGCCCAGCGAGTACGGCGCGGTCACCCGCAGCCAGCCGCGTGGGCCGGCCTGCAGCTGGCCGACGGCGCTCTCGGCCTCGTCCAGTTCTCGGGCGATGCGCTGGCAATGTTCGTAGTAGACCTTGCCCGCTTCGGTCAGGCCGAGCTTGCGGGTCGTGCGATGCAGCAGTTGCGCGCCCAGGCGGGTTTCCAGTTCCTGCACCTTGCGGCTGACCGAGGTCTTGGGCAGGCGCAGGGTGCGGGCGGCGCCGATGAAGCTTCCGGCTTCCACCACCTTGACGAAGATCAGGGTGTCGTTGAGATCGCGGGCCATGGGGGGTTCCTGGAGGGGAGAGGGGTATTGGACCGATTGCGGAACAATTATTCCCTGATTTGCCGACTAATCAAGTACCGCCCGGCGGCGTAGTCTGGCCACCAGTTTCCACGGGAGCCCCCCATGCTGCCGCCCCGCCTGCTCCGAAGCGTGTACCTGCCGACCATGCTGATCGCCTTGCTCCTGCTGGGTGGTGTCGCCGTGTCCGTGATCCACGAAGGCCTCCTGGCGGGGCGTGCGGAAGCGTGGATGGTGCTCTGGGTGCTCGGCTTCGTGCTGGGCCTGCCCGCCCTGCTGCTGGTGTTGCCGGCCCTGAACACCCTCATCGACTTGGCCCGCTCCCGGGACAATGTCCCATGTGCGGGAGGTAAAATCCCGTGACCGGGACAACACTCGCCCCGGTGCTGGTGCTCGGTGCCGACGGCGGCATCGGCCGCGGTGTCGTTCAGGCGGTGCTGGCCCGTCGCCGCCCGGTCGTCGCGGTCGCGGGCCAGGCCGGGGCCCTCGCCGACCTGCAGGCCCGGGCGCCCCGCGGCCTGCTGACGGTGGTGGCCGGCGCGGTGTCGAACGATCGCGAGGGCGCGGCGCTGGCCGAGCGCCTGCGCGCGCTGGACCGCCCGCTGGGCGGCATGGTCGCCTGCCTGTGCGGCCATGCCGGCCCGGGACGCCTGCTCGACCAGCCCGCCGACGCGCTGCGGCGGCGCCTCGACGAGGACCTGCTGCCACACCTGGCGGCCGCGCGGCAGTTGCTGCCGCTGCTGTCGGAGCGCGGCCACAACCGCACCTACGTGTTGATCGGCGGCCCCGGCGACGAACGGCCCTGGGCCGGGTACGGCCACCGCTCGGTCGGTGCGGCGGCGCTGCGGATGATGGCCCGGGTCCTGCACGACGAGGCGCGCCGCCAGGACGTGCGCGTGCACCTGCTCAGCGTGTCGCGGCCGGTCTGCATCGATCCGCGCCAGGCCCGCCAGCACCCCGACTGGCCCAGCGCGCGCGCGGTCGGCCAGCGGGCCCTGGCCCTGATCGACCGCGATTGCCGTTCCAGCCCCCTCCCGGCCGTGGTCCAGTTCGCCGAACCGGCGCTGGACGCCGCGTCGCCGTTGGAGGACTTGACCTCGAGTCCGCTTGAGGTCGTAACGTCCACCCCGCCCGCCGCCGGCGCCCTCGTGGCGAGCGGTCCCGGCACGGATGCGGCGTCCCGCGCGGACGTCGATGTCGAACCGGGCCCGCGTGGCACGTCATTCAAGTCACGGCCCACCGACGGGAGCGTCACGCCCGGCGCCCCCGCCCCGTCCACCCCGACGACGGACCTCGACGCCCGTGCGTCCCGCCTGCTGACAGAGGGTTGTCAGCAGGCGGCGCGCAGGCTGTTGCGAGGACTGTTGCCGACCTGCGCCTCCCCCTCCTTACCGGACAAGGATCTCCCGTCATGAACCGCCTTCCCCACAATGCCCTCCACCACCGCCCGCACCGGCGCGAAAGCCAGTCGGGCCGCGGCCTGCCCCTGCCCGTGCTCGCCCTCGGCCTGGCGCTGGCCGTGGTCCTGGCCGGCTGCGGCAGCGAAGCCAGCCCCGGCGGCGCACCGCCGCCGCCGGAAGTCAGCGTCGCCCCCGTCGTCAGCCGCGACGTTCAACCCTGGGACGACTTCACCGGCCGCGTGCGCGCGGTCGAGACCGTCGAGCTTCGACCCCGCGTGAGCGGCTACGTGGAACGCGTCGCCTTCCAGGAAGGCCAGGTCGTCAAGAAAGGCGACCTGCTCTTCGTGATCGACCCGCGCCGCTACCGCGCCGAGCTCGAACAGGCCCAGGCCGACCTGGCCCGCGCACGCAGCGAGGCCGAGCTGGCCCGCACCCAGCACGCGCGTGCCCAGTCGCTCGTCGACGCCAAGGCGATCTCGCGCGAGGAATTCGAGAGCCGGCGTGCGAGCCGCTCGCAGGCCGAAGCGGCGGTGCGCGCCGCCGACGCCGCGCTCGACCGCGCCCGCCTCGACCTGCAGTTCGCCGAGGTGCGCGCACCCATTTCCGGTCGCGCCGGTCGCGCCATGGTCACCACCGGCAACCTCGCGCAGGCCGACAGCACCGTGCTGACGACCCTGGTGTCGATGGACCCGGTTCACGTCTACTTCGAGGCCGACGAGCAGACCTGGCAGGGCTATGCGGCCGCCGCGGTGGCCGAAGGCGACAGCGCCAGCGCCGACGTGCAGGGCAACGCGGTCGAAGTGGGGCTGGCCAACGAGGACGGCTACCCGCACGCCGGGCGCGTGGACTTCGTCGACAACCAGGTCGACAGCGACACCGGCACCCTGCGCGTCCGCGCCGTGGTGCCGAACGCCGACGGCCGGCTCACCCCGGGCCAGTTCGCCCGCGTCCGCCTGCAGGGCAGCCAGGCCCATCCGGCCCTGCTGGTCGACGGCAAGGCGGTCCTCACCGACCAGGACCGCAAGTACGTGTACGTGCTCGGCGAGGGCAGCACCGCCGCCCGCAAGGACATCGTGCTCGGTCGCGAGGTCAACGGCCTGCGCGAGGTCGTGTCCGGGCTGGAGGCGGGCGACCGCGTGATCGTGCACGGCGTGCAGAAGGTGTTCTTCCCCGGCATGCCGGTCGCCCCGGTGCCGGTGGAGATGGGCGCACCGCCGCCGTCGCCGCAGGTCGCCGCCGCCGGCACCGATTCCCCTGGGCCCGCGGGAGGGAGCCGATGACGCCGTCCTCGTCCGGCGCGTCGC
>JAUIJO010000331.1 GCA_030431185.1 Gammaproteobacteria bacterium
GGGCACCACGGCCCAGGCCGCGAACGCCGGTGCCAGCGTCAGCAGCGGCGCGAACTTGTACAGGAAGGGCTCGGCCCGGGTGGGCTGGATGACCTCCTTGAACAGCAGCTTGAACACGTCGGCGAAGGCCTGGAGGATGCCCATGCCGACGTACATCGGCCCGTGGCGGACGTGCATCCAGCCGATGAGCTTGCGCTCCCAGACGACGTAGAACGCCACGGTGATGATCACCGGCATCGCGATCAGCAGGATCTTGAGCACGATCCAGGCGAGCATGCCGAAGGTGCCCAGGGACAGGAACCACGCGTGGATCGGGTCGACGTAGCTTGCCAGCATGATCAGGCCCTCCCCGCGTTGACGCGGCCATGGCCGAGCGGCGCGGTCGCCCCATGGCCCGCCTCGACGAGCACCGTGCCGACCGCGACGCGCGCGTCGACCGAGACCGGCAGCGTGGCGGTGCCGGCGGTCGCGGTGAACTTGCCCGTCGCGCCGTCCTCGAGCCCCAGGGCCGAGGCATCGGCCGGGTTGAGCCGGGCGCTCGGGCCGCCATTGAGCGGATGCGCCTGCAAGGCCGGCGCGCGGCGCACCACCGCGTCGCTGCGGTAGATGCCCGTGGCCGCGACCACTTCCAGGCCCTCGTTGGACAGGTACGGCGCCAGGCCGGCCACCGGCGCGACGTCGCGCGCCACCATGCCCGCGCGCAGGCCGGCCAGGTCGGTGAACTCGAAGCCCGGGGCCTGCAGCAGCCCGCCGAGGGCGCGCAGCACGCGCCAGCCGGCGCGGGCCTCGCCCGGCAGCTTCCCGCCGGCCTGGGTGACCTGCTGGCGGCCTTCCAGGTTGGTGAGGGTCGCCTCGATCTCCGGCAGTGCGCCGATCGGCAGGATCACGTCGGCCACCGACAGCGTGGACTGGCAGGCGAACAGGCTGAACGCGACCACCTGCGCCGCGGACAATGCCTTCATCGCGTTGCCGACAGCCGCGAAGTCGAGGCCGGGTTCGATGCCATAGATGACATAGGCCGGGCGCGGCTCGGCGAGCATCGACTTCGCGTCGCGGGAAGTCGGCAGCACGCCCGCGTCGGCGAGGCCAAGCGCGTTGGCACCCTGCGGGATGCGGCAGAGACGGGCGCCGCTGTTCGCGGCCAGCTCGGCCGCGGCCTTGCGGATCGCGGCGGCGTGCAGGCTGTTCTCGGCGAGCGCGCCAACGATGATGGCGGCGTTCATGGCCTCGCCCAGGGCCTTGGCGAGGCCGGCGTCGGCCAGCGCCCCGGCGATCGCCGAAGGCGGCACGATGCGCTTGTCGGCGATGTCGAAGGCGAAGTCGAAGTCGGCCGGATTGACGACCACGACCCGGGCACCCTTGCGCCAGGCCATGCGGACGCGCTGGTGGACCAGCGGCAGCTCATGGCGCAGCTGCGAACCCACGATGACGATGAGGCCGGCTTCTTCCAGCTCGGCGACCGGCATCGCGAAAGGCTCGGCCACGGCGGCGTCGGTCAGGTCGGACTGGCTGATGCGGTGGTCGAGGTTGCCGGTGCCCAGCGCTTCGGCGAGGCGGGCCAGCAATGCGCCCTCCTCGTTCGAGGTCGCCGGATGGACCAGCATGCCAAGGTTGTCGGCACCGTTGTCGCGCAGGATCGCAACCGCGCGCGCCAGGGCTTCGTCCCAACCGGCTTCGCGCCACTGGCCATTGTCCTTGAGCATCGGCACGCCCGCGCGATCGGCGGCGTACAGGCCCTGGTGCGAATAGCGGTCGCGGTCCGACAGCCAGCATTCGTTGACCGCGTCGTTGTCGCGGGGCACGGCGCGCAGCACGTCGCCACGGCGCACGTGCAGGTACAGGTTGCTGCCCAGCGCGTCGTGGTAGCCCAGCGACTCGCGCGCGGTCAGCTCCCACGGGCGCGCCTTGAACTGGAACACCTTGTTGGTCAGCGCGCCGACCGGGCACACGTCGATCACGTTGCCCGACAGCTCGGTGGTCAGCGGCTTGCCGTCGTAGGTGCCGATCTGCAGGTTCTCGCCGCGGCTCATGCCGCCCAGCTCGTA
>JAUIJO010000094.1 GCA_030431185.1 Gammaproteobacteria bacterium
AGCTCGCTGTGGCCTTCGATGCGCAGCTCAAGCGGCTTTCCGGCGATCTGCGCGCGATGCGAGTCCAGCAGCGAATCGGCCAGGCGCCCGACGTCCGTGGCGCCATGGCCGCGTTCATTGCGCGAGAGCAGCAGCAGGGCGCTGATCAGGTCCGTGCATTGCGCCTCGGCGCGCTGGATGCGCAGCAGCCGGTTGCGTGTCTTCTCGTCGACCTGGGGGTGCGAGAGCAGCAGTTCGACCGCCCCCTTGATCACGGCGAGGGGCGTGCGCAGCTCATGGCTGACGTCGGCGTTGAACTCGCGGTCGCGCTCGACGACTTCGGTCAGGCGCGCGGAATAGTCGTCCAGGGCCTCGGCCAACTGGCCGACCTCGTCGTCCGGGAAATGACTGGCCAGGTGCTCGAGCTGGCTGCTGCCCCCCGATTCCTTCAGTCGCGTGGCGAGTTCTGACACCGGGCTCATGACCCGCGATGCCGACCACCAGCCGACCAGCAGCGACAACAGGGTGAACACGAACACCGCCACGTAGATCGCGCGATTGAACTGGGTCTCGCCGCGAAGCGACTGGGTCATGTCGTAGGCGAGGAAGAACCACTCGTTGGGCGTCTTGCGCACCGCGAGCTTGTAGGCGAAGGGCGATCCGTCGGGGTTGGTGCCCGACATGCTGTGGATGCCGTCGCCGAATTCGTACCAGTCGGGCTCTTCCTGGCGCAGGGCGTCGAAGTTCTCGCGACGCACGACCTTGCCGTACATCTGCTGGAACGGGATGCTCGGCGACTGCCCGGGCGCGGTGTAGTAGCTCTCGGCGTAGGCGTCGATGTTGCGGTTCATGACGTCCTCGACCAACTGGTTCTCCACGCGGTTGCGCGTGTAGTTGGTCGCCCACGCGAACAGTGCCGTCAGGCCGAAGCCCAACAGCACGAACGCGAGGATGATGCGGCTGCGGAGTTGTCGCCGGAAGCGCCGGCGCCGGCGCGGGCGCGGGGATGCGTCAGTCGCGCTCATCGGGCGCGGCGATGCGATAGCCGATACCGTGGCGGGTCTGGATCAGCGGCACCTCGAAGGGCTTGTCGGCCACCGCGCGCAGGCCATGGATGTGGACGCGCAGGCTGTCGGAATCGGGCAGTTCCTCGCCCCAGACGCGGGTCTCGAGCTCCTGCCGGGTGACCACCGCCGGGGACGCTTCCATCAGCGCCTGGAGGATCTTCAGTGCGGTCGGGTTGAGCTGCAGCAGCTTGCCCTGCCGCCGCACCTCGAGGGTATCGAGGTTGTATTCCAGGTCGCCGACGTTGAGCACGCGCGTCTGCACGCCACGCCCGCGGCGCGACAGGGCGTTGAGGCGGACCTCGACCTCCTGCAGGGCGAAGGGCTTTATCAGGTAGTCGTCGGCACCGGAATCGAAGCCGGCCAGCTTGTTGTCCAGGCTGTCGCGCGCCGTCAGCATCAGCACCGGCGTCTGCTTGCGCGCCTCGTTGCGCAGCTTGCGGCAGACCTCCAGGCCGTCCATGCCCGGCAGGTTGAGATCGAGCACGATGGCGTCGAAGTCGTGGACCACCGCGAGGTGCAGGCCGGTGATGCCATCGGCGGCGAAGTCGACCGTATGGCCGCGATCTTCGAGGAAGTCCCCCAGATTGGCGGCGATGTCCTGGTTGTCTTCGATCACGAGTATGCGCATCACGCCTTCCTTAATTGGGTTCGGCGCCGCCTCGATCGGGCGGCACGCCGATGGATGTTTGACCGCGCGCCAGGGCTGCGGTTCCTGAACAGGCACTCCGTGCCCTGCCACCGAATGTGACGATTCTGCCAGAGCCGCGACCCGGTACTGTGCAGACACCTTCACCCGGTCGTTTCCCGCGCCAATAAAAGGCCCAGGGACGGGACCACCGCACCTGGGCCAAGATTGGGTTTGTACTGTCCCGATACCGTAACCCGCGGTGACCGTCGACTGACCTGAAGCTGACCGATCTGGAACGGGCGGAGCTGCGGTTTGGCCAAGGCTACGCGGCGGGCGATTAAAGGCATGTTAAACGGATCGGCAATCTTTCCCCTTCGCGAATATCCCTTTGCCATCAATGACTTGGGAACGCCTCTTTGGCGCTCGCAGACCGATCCCGCACCGCCGGGGTCCGGCCGCTCCCCGCGCCGGGCCGCTTGCGCGGGGCGTCGCCTTCAATCGCCCAGCACGCTCGCCGGGGTCAGGGTGCCCTGCCGCAGCGCATCCGCGCCCGCCTCGCGCTGGCGGCGCTGCTCGGCCACCGTCTGGCAGGAACTGACGACGAAATTGCTGCCCACCCGGCGCTCGCGCGTGCATACCCGGCGACTGTCCTTGGCGGCCTGGGTCAGCAGCGCGTTGACCTGCTCCTGGGTATTGAACAGGGCCACGCGCTGCGGGGGCGGCATGGCGTCGACCGAGCCGGCGTCGTCGAGCATGCGCTGCATGGCATCGAGCCCCGCATTGACTTCGACGCGCGCCTCGGCGCTGAGTTCGGCGTAGGTCTCGCCATCGGCCAGGTCGCGGGCGATGGCGGCCCGCTGGCTGGCGAAGTCGGCGCCCCGGCTGGCCTCGAGGTCCACCGCGTTCTCGGCGGCATGTAGCGGCACCAGGAAACAGCCGAGCAGGACGCTGCCCAGAACGAATGCCTTCATCACGAACTCCTTGGTCACGTTTACCGGAAGAAAGTTGCAGGGCCCGTTGGGGCCATCCCGATCAACGCTACCTCGCGACGGTCCGCGGAAGGCGCCGGCCGGCGCAATCCGCCCGATACGGCAAACCCGCTGGAGCCGGGCTCAGGCCTTGCGGGCCTGGCTGCGCTTGGCCGCCCGGCGCTTGTGGCGTTCGGCCGAGTACTGGATGATCTCGCCGGCGATGTCGATGCCGGTCGCGTCCTCGATCCCTTCCAGCCCCGGCGATGCATTGACCTCCAGCACCAGCGGCCCGCGCGCGGAACGGATCAGGTCCACGCCGGCGACGCCGAGGCCGAGCACCCGTGCGGCGCGGATCGCGACGTCCTGCTCCGCGGTGGTGGCCTTGACCACCCGGGCCCGGCCCCCGCGGTGGAGGTTGGAGCGGAAATCGCCCTTGGGGGCCTGCCGCTTCATCGCCGCGACCACGCGCCCCCCCACGACGAAGCAGCGAAGGTCGGCGCCCTTGGCTTCGGCGACGAATTCCTGCACCAGGAACTGCGCGTACAGGCCGCGCAGGGCTTCGATCACGCCGCGCGACGCCGACAGCTTCTCGGTCAGCATGACGCCCGCGCCCTGGGTGCCCTCGTTCAACTTGATCACGTGCGGGGGCGGACCGAGCATCGAGAGCAGGTCGTTGGTGTCGTCCGGGTTGTCGCCGAACACCGTGGCGGGCATGCCGATCCCCTGCGCGGCGAGCATCTGGTGGCTGCGCAGTTTGTCGCGGGCGCGCAGGATCGCGTCCGAGGGATTCGGCGTGAACGTGTCCATCAGTTCGAACTGGCGCAGCACGGCGCTGCCGTAGCGCGTGACCGAGGCGCCGATGCGCGGGATGACGACGTGGTAACCCGACATCCCCCTTCCCTTGTAGTGCATCTGGAACCCGTCCGAGGCGATGCGCATGTAGCAGCGCAGCGGATCGAGGACGCGGACCGAATGTCCCTGCTCGCGCGCGGCTTCCGCCAGGCGCCGCGTGGAATAAAGCTTGGTGTTGCGCGACAGGATCGCGAATTTCATCGGGACATCATCCGGAGGGGGAAGGCAGGCCGCTCGCCGGGGGGCGGCCGTGCAGGTAGGAGCGTGCCGGATCGACCGTGAACGCACGGGCCAGGGCGGTCCGCCCGAGCAACATGGGAAACAGCATGCCGCGGCGATCCGACAGGTTGATTTCAATCTCGCGGTGGATCCCGGCCAGCCGCAGGGTGGTGCGGAGGAAGATGCGCCGCGTCCTGCGACCGCCCGAATCGGTCACGTCGCGTTCGTCCATGACCGGGGCGACGACGTCGCGGGCGACCCCGCCCAGTCCCGGCGAGAGCCGGAACCCGACCCACGGCGCGCCGGCCTCGACGAAACGCCACAGCTCGTCCACGTGCAGCGCGGAACTGCGCGCCCCCGTGTCGACCTTCGCCTTGACCGCCGTCAATCCGAGGCCGGGAAGCGCCACGGACTCCCGCCAGCCCAGCACGACCCGGGGCGGACGGAGGGACTTGGGCGCGATCGGATCGGACATCGGTCCTCCTGGACCCGCCCGGGAGCCGGGTCGGGCGCCACAACGAACGACGGCGGCATGGTCCCGGGGGACCAGGGCCGCCGCCTGGATCTGGAGCGGGTGAAGGGAATCGAACCCTCGTCAGTAGCTTGGGAAGCTACAGCTCTACCATTGAGCTACACCCGCGAGCCGCAGAGTCTACGCCGCGTTGCCGGTATGAGGCAACGCGGCGGGGACCGTTCGGTGCGTCAGAACCCCTTGCCGATGCTGAGGAATGCCGACAGGTTGTCCGTGCCTTCGCGCGCGAAGGCACCGGTGACCCCGAAATCGGCGTCGAGGCCGAACATCGTCGAGCGCGCGCCCAGCAGCACGCTGCCGTGGTCGCCATCGATCTCCAGCCCCGGCACCGCGAAGGGCGCCGAACCCGGCATCGACTGCAGTCGCGCGAAAGCCTCCTCGGCCTCGTCCTCGAACTCATGCTCCCAGCTGACCCGGGCATAGGGGCGGAAGGCCTCGCTGGCCTCGACCTCGATCTGCCAGCCGAGGCTGCCGACCAGGGAGTCATGGTTCTGTTCCGGGTAGGCCATGGAGGTGGACAGCGCCGGCTGGTCCTCGACGAGCTCGTCGATGTCGATGCTCTGCGAGACCAGGGACGCCACCGGACCGTGTCGAAGCGTTCCGTGCTCGAAGGCGTAGCCGCCTTCCACCGCCACGACCAGGTTGGTGCCGTCGGCCGAGGCGTGGTGCCTGCGGGTCGCCTCGCCCAGCTGGACCTTGCGATCGAGGTCGTAGCTGGACCAGGTATAGCCCACCTGGCCGGTGACCCAGGCATGCTCGTCCTGCCAGCCGAGGTAGGCGCCGACGCTGGCGTCGTCGTAGTCGAACTCGCCGAAGCGGCGGCCGAAGTCCATGTCCTGGCTGCCGTAGCCGATGAAGCCGCCATAGACCAGTTGGCCATGGCGCCAGTCCAGGCCGGCCGTCAGCGCTGGGCCGCTGCCTTCCGCGTCGACCATCAGCCCGGCGTCCTCGTCGAACTTCTGGTAGTCGCCGCGCACGTCGGCCCAGGCACGCATGCCTTCGCTGTCCGGACGGCCCTCGACCTGCGCGGCCACGCGGTCGGTCCGGGCCAGGCCACTGATCTCCTGCGCGTAGGGCATGAGGGCCACCATGCGCGGCGCCTCGAGCACCGAGATCGCATAGTCGGACAGGATGGCGTGGGCCTTGGACGACGGGTGGACGCCATCGGCGAACGCATACGTGTCGGCCGCGTCGGGGCTGACGTAGGTGCCCGGGTTGCAGGTGACCGACTGCGCGGTGATCTGCGGTTGGCAGGCCGTGCCGGTGACGTTGGTGAATCCGTAGGGCGCGGGGTTGGAGGTGATTTCCTGGAGCAGGTGGAACGTGTCGAGCGGAATCACCCGCAGTCCCGACGCGGCGAGTCCGCCGAACAGCGCGTCGTTGTACGCCGTCGACAGCTGGGTGCCCTGCGCCTGCGCCAACGGGCCCTGGGCGATGAAGCCCGGGGTGCGGCCGAGGTCCGGCACGGTCGGCACCAGGATGTAGCGCGCACCCGCCGCCTGCAGGGTGCCGACGAGGCCGACCTGCGCGGTCACCGCGGCGCCGATGGTCTGCGCCGCCGGCGCGCCGGCGGTCACCGCGAACAGGTCGTTCGCGCCGCCCCATACGGTGTACAGCGCATTGGGATCGGCCCTTCCCCCGGTGCTCGCCAGGTAGCTGCCCACCTGGGTCGCCAGCGAGGGGATCGGCCCGAGCGCACCGACCGTGTCGGTGTTGATCGTCGCGCCGCCCACGGCGTAGTTGTCGCCGCCCTGGTTGTCGCTGAACGCCTCGTCGCCATAGAAGTCCGCCAGGTATTCCGACCAGACCAGGCCCGGGTTGGTGGTGAACTTGCCCACGATGGCCGCCGACGGACCCGCCTGGCTGACGAGCGCCGGCCGGAAATGGCCCGAATCGGTCAGGCTGTCGCCGAAGAAGATGGTCTGGGAATAGGTCTGCGCCGCGACGGGGGCGGCGGCGAGGGCCAAGGCAGCGGCCAACGCGGTACGAACAGGTGCTTTCATCGGAGTTCCTGGTTTCCTGGGATGGCATGCATGCGTGCACGCGGGTGCATGATTGTCCGCGGGCGGGACATACGCTAGCGGATGGGCGCATCCAAGCACGGCCGGGGCGCGCGACTCAAGCCGCAGTGCGTCATGAATGCCCGGCGGGACACGCCGCTTCCCACTGTCGCCGCGGGGCGGGACAATGACGCCATGGACATCCAACTCAATGGCGATGCGCGCGACATCCCCGACGGCATCACCGTCGCCGACCTGCTGGCCCGCGAGGGCCTGGCCGAACGCCGGGTGGCGGTGGAGGTCAACGGCGCGATCGTGCCACGCGGCCGTCATGCCGCGCACCGGCTGGCCCAGGGCGACCGCGTGGAGATCGTGCATGCCCTCGGCGGGGGCTGACGCGGCGCGGCGCGGAGGCACGCCTGCATCCATGCCCGGCCTCGCGTCGTAGTTACGGACGAGCGCCCCCGCGGCGAATCCCGCAGGACATGACATGGGCCACTGCCCTCCCCGTCGAGCGACGGCATTCCCCCGTTGCCCCCGTGGCGACCGCCACGGGTCGGCGTGCGCGGCATGAGCGCGCGACTGGAAATCGAAGGCGCTTTCGCGCATTGTCGGCAACGCAGCCACGCGATGCCGACCCGGCTCCATGCGCGGCGTCCGCGGCCGATCCGCCGAGGCCGGGGCATGCCGCAGGCCGACGTTCATTGGCACCCACACGGAGCTTCCATGGCGCCAGACAACGCAGTCCCCTCCAACGATGGCGCACGGCTGGGCGCGTTGCTGGGTCGTGTCGCCGAGGGTGACCGCGAGGCCTTCGAGCACCTCTACCGGTCGACTTCGTCCAAGCTGATGGGGGTCTGCGTGCGGCTGCTGTCGGACCGCGGCGAAGCCGAGGAGGTCCTCCAGGAAGTCTTCGTGACCGTGTGGCACAAGGCCCGCCAGTTCGACGCAAGCCGCGCGAGCGCGATCACGTGGCTGGCGATGGTGGCGCGCAACAAGTCCATCGACCGCCTGCGCGCCCGGCCCGCCGCGCAACGCCTGGCGCCCATCGAACTGGCCGATGAGCTCCCCGACCACGGCCCGACGCCGGCATCGTCCGCGTCCGCCATGCAGGACGGCGAGCGGCTCGATGCCTGCATCGAAGAGCTCGAACCGCGGCGACGGCAACTGATCCGGATCGCCTTCTACGAAGGATCGACCTACGAAGAACTGTCCCGCCGCGTCGGTTCACCGCTGGGCAGCATCAAGAGCTGGATCCGGCGCAGCCTCCTGCAACTCAGGGCGTGCCTGGAACGATGAACATCCGCGAACACGACATCGATGGCGAACCGCCCAGCGCGGACATCCGCGCGGGCGAGTACGTGCTCGGCGTGCTCGACGAGGCGGAGCGCCGCGAAACCGGCGAACGCATCGCACGGGACCCGGCGTTCGCGCGCCTGGTCGCCGAGTGGGAGGCCCGGCTGGCGGGCCTGCTCGACGGCATCGACCCCGCCGACGTGCCGCCGCACCTGTGGCCGCGCATCCGCTCGCAACTGGGCTGGTCCCCGGTCGTGCAGGCGCGGCGCGGGTTCTGGCAGGACATCAATACCTGGCGCGCGGCCACGGCGCTGGCGACGGCGGCGGCGATCGCCGCGATCGCGATCGGGCGCATCCAGGCGCCCGCGCCCGCACCGGCACCCCCGGTCGCCAGCGTGCCTCCCGACACCGCGCCGACCGCGCCGGCGGACCGGACGGGCACGCCGCTGCCGGTCACCATCCTCGCCCAGGACGATGGCGCCACCGCCTGGCTGGCGTCGGTCGATGCCTCGGCCGGCACCGTGCTCATGGTGCCCGTGCCGCATCCCGGCGACCCCGACGGCCGCGTGCCGGAACTGTGGCTGATCCCGGAGGGCGAATCGCCCCGCTCGCTCGGCCTCATCGCCACCGACCGCTCGCATACCGTCAGCGTCCCGGCCCGGCTCCAGGACGAGCTGACGCGGGGCAGCCTGCTGGCCGTCACGCTGGAACCGAGTGGCGGCGCACCCGCTGGCGCGCCGACCGGACCGATCATCGCAAAGGGTGAAGTGCTGACGCTCTGAGGGTGCCGCGCCGGGCCGCTGCATCCATGGCCCGGGGACTTGCGTATCTCCCGGTGAACCGGAGAGATGGAGCCCCCATGCCGACACCCCGCGCGCTCCCGCGCGATCCAATCGTGACCCGAACGGCAGGCTGGCATTCGATCCGGCGCTGGTTCGATACCGGCGCCCCCGATGGCAGTATCGAGGCCTGCCCCGAACACGTCGACGGCGAGCGCATCGACTGGCTGCGGGCCCTGCCCTTCATCGGCATGCACCTGGCCTGCCTGGCGGTGTTCCAGGTCGGCGTGAGCGGCGTGGCGTTGGCGGTCGCCCTGGGGCTCTACGCGGTGCGCATGTTCGCGCTCACCGCGTTCTACCACCGTTATTTCTCCCACAGGACTTTCCGTACCTCGCGAGCGGTGCAGTTCCTGGGCGCACTGGTGGGCGCCTCCTGCGTGCAGCGCGGCCCGCTGTGGTGGGCCGCCCACCATCGCAACCATCATCGACACGCCGACACCGGGCTGGATCCGCACTCGCCGAGGGTGCACGGCTTCGTCCACAGCCATGTCGGCTGGTTCCTCAGCCCCCGGGGCTTCCGCACCGACTGGGCCCGCATCCCGGACCTGGTGCGTTACCCGGAGCTGCGCTGGCTGGACCGTTTCGACCTGCTCGTGCCGGTGGTCCTGGCCACCCTGCTCTATGGCCTGGGCGCGCTCCTGGAACGGGTCGCGCCGCAACTCGGCACCGATGGCCCGCAGATGCTGGTGTGGGGATTCTTCGTGTCCACCACCGTGCTGTTCCACGCGACCGTCACGATCAATTCGCTCGCCCACCGTTTCGGCACGCGCCGTTTCGACACGCGCGACGACAGCCGCAACAACGCCTGGCTGGCACTGCTGACCTTCGGCGAGGGGTGGCACAACAACCATCATTTCTTCCCGGGTTCGGCGCGCCAGGGGTTCCGCTGGTGGGAGCTCGACGTCACCTGGTATGGCCTGCGCGCGCTCTCGCTGGTCGGCCTGGTGCGCGACCTGAAGCCGGTGCCCGCCTGGGTGGCCGGGAGGGCCCGCCGATGAGCCGCCGCATCGCCGTGGTGGGCTCGGGCATCGCGGGCCTGGCGAGCGCCTGGTGGCTGTCCCGCCGCCACGACGTGGTGCTGTTCGAGGCGCAGGACCGGCTCGGCGGGCATACCGACACCCACGACATCGACGTCGACGGACGCCGCGTGGCCGTCGATACGGGCTTCATCGTCTTCAACCGCGCGAACTATCCCTTGCTCGACGCCCTGTTCGACGTGCTCGGCGTGCGCTCCCGCCCCACCACGATGGGTTTCTCGGTGCACAGCGAGGCCAGCGGGGTCGAATACAACGCCAGCAGCCTCGATGGACTGTTCTGCCAGCGCCGCAACCTGGTGTCGCCGCGCTTCCTGCGCATGGTGGCCGATATCCTGCGCTTCAATCGCGAGGCGCCGTCCCTGCTCGACGGAAACGAGGACCCCACGCTGGCCGAGTACCTGGCGCGGCACCGCTACGGGCCGGCCTTCCGCGACGAGCACCTGGTGCCGATGGCGTCCGCGCTCTGGTCGTCCCCGCCCAGGCGGATCCTGGAATTCCCCATGCGCTACCTGGTGCGCTTCCTGCAGAACCACCAGATGCTCCAGGTGGCCAACCGGCCCCAGTGGCGCGTCGTGGAGGGCGGGTCGGCGACCTACGTACGCGCCCTTCAGGCGCAATGGCCGGTGGACGTCCGCCTGGCCTGCCCCGTCGAAACGGTACGGCGCGCCGCGGGCGGCGTCGACGTGCACCATGCCGGGGGCCGGGAACGATTCGACGACGTGGTGCTCGCCTGCCACAGCGACCAGGCCCTGCGCCTGCTGCCCGATGCGAGCCGCGCGGAGCGCGACATCCTCGGTGCAATCCGCTACCAGGCCAATGACGCGGTCCTGCATGGCGACACCCGCCTGCTGCCGCGCGATCCACGGGCCTGGGCGGCCTGGAACGCCCACGTGCCCGCGAGGGAGGGCGCCCCGTGCACCGTGACCTACAACATGAACCTGTTGCAGGGCATCGACGCCACGACGCCGCTTCTGGTCACGTTGAACCGCAACGCGGCGATCGACCCCGCGAAAGTGATCCGGCGCAGGAAGTACAGCCATCCCGTGCACGACCACGCCGCGGTGGCCGCGCAGGCGCGGCGCGCCGAAATCCAGGGGGTCAACCGCACCTGGTTCGCGGGCGCGTACTGGGGCTGGGGCTTCCACGAGGACGGCATGCGCAGTGCGATCGAGGTCGCGCGCGCGTTCGACGCCGCACCCGGATGCCCCGACGCCGCACCCGTTCCCGCCACGGGCATCGCCGCATGAGCAGATCGCTTTCCAGCGCCATCTACGAAGGCCGGGTCCGCCATCGCCGGCACCTGCCGCGCGCCCACGCGTTCGACTACCGCCTGGCGCAGCTCTGGCTCGACCTGGACGAGATCGACCGGGTGTTCCAACACCGCCTGTTGTGGTCGACCGATCGTCGCAACGTGGCCGAATTCCGTCGAAGCGACTACCTGGGCGGGGAGGACGGAGTCTCGCTGGCCGAAAGCGTCCGCAGCCGCACCTGCAGCGC
>JAUIJO010000332.1 GCA_030431185.1 Gammaproteobacteria bacterium
CAAGCTGGGCGTCGGCAACCGCATCGAGGCCTACCGCCTGGCCCGGCAGAAGGGCCTGCTCTGAACGGGGCCCGGCTCAGGCCGGGTAGCGCCCCTTGAGCATCGCGAAGGCCGAGCGCAGGCCCAGTGCTTCGCCGCCGGGCGGCCGGCCGGGACGCGCGGTGTCGCTCCAGGCGTAGACGTCCAGGTGCGCCCATGGCCGGCCTTCCGGGATGAAGCGCTCCAGGTACAGCGCGGCCGTGACCGAGCCGGCCATCTTCGAGCCGGCGTTGGCCATGTCGGCGATGTTGCTGGTCAGGTAGCGCAGGTAGGGGCGCCACAGCGGCATGCGCCACAACGGGTCGCGGAGGCGGTCGCCGGCCGCCAGCCATTCGTTGGCGATGGCGTCGTCGTTGGAGAACAGGGCCGGGAGGTCGGGCCCCAGGGCGATCCGCGCGGCACCGGTGAGGGTGGCGAAGTCGAGGATCAGCTCGGGGTTCTGTTCCCCGGCATAGGTCAGCGCGTCGGCGAGGATCACGCGGCCCTCGGCATCGGTGTTGTCGATCTCGACCATGACGCCCTTGCGGGTGGACACCACTTCGCCGGGCCGGAAGGACTCCGGGCCGATGCTGTTCTCGACCGCGGGCACCAGCAGGCTGAGGCGCACCGGCAGCTTGCGGGCCATGATCAGCTCGGCGTGCGCCGCGCCGCCCATGTCCTTCTTCATGTTGCGCATGCCATCGGCGGGCTTGATGTCCAGGCCGCCGCTGTCGAAGCACACGCCCTTGCCGACGATCGCCACGCAGGGGTCGGTGTCCTTGCCCCAGTGCAGGCCGATCAGCCGCGGTGCGCGGTGGCTGGCGCGGCCCACGGCATGGATGGCGGGGAAGTTGCGCGTCAGCAGGTCCTCGCCGGCGATCACCTCGAGGGTGGCGCCATGGGCCTGGGCGATGTCGCGCGCGATCTGCTCGATCTGGTCCGGGCCCATGTGCTCGGTCGGCGTGTTGACCATGTCGCGCACGCGCAGGGAGGCGAGCAGGACGTCGCGGGTCTCGCTGCCGGACGCGTCGACCACCAGCTGCGAAGCGGGGCGCAGCGGCGCCTTGTAGCGGCTGAACCGGTAGGCGCCGAGGCCCCAGCCCAGCTCGAGCGCCTCGCGTTCCGCCTCGCCCAGCGAGGTCGCCAGGGCCCAGCGACGTGCCGGCAGGGAGAACGGCGCGTGGCCGTAGGCGTACGGATCGAGCAGGTCCTCCACGCCGATCAGGCCGGCGGCGATGGCGCCGTCGGGCGTCGGCAAGGTGGCCGCCGAGCCGGGCGAGCCATCGAAGGCCTGGGCGTCCAGCCAGGAACGCACCGGCGCCGGCTGGCGGGTACGCCAGTCGACGTAGCCCAGGCGGGTGACCACGTACAGCGGGATGGCGTCGTGGGCCGTGGTGGTGAAACCGTCGGGCAGGCTCATGCGGCGTGTGTGTCCATGGCATGGGCCGCGTCCAGCCAGTCGGCCAGCGCGGCGAGGGTGGTGAATTCGAGGTCGGGGCGTTCGCGGTGGGGCCACTGCGCGCCCGCGCGGTTGATCCAGCAGCTGCGCAGGCCCGCGCGCTGGGCGCCGCGCACGTCGAGTTCGACGTCGTCGCCCACGTGCAGCACCTGGCCGGGCGCGTGGCCCAGGCGGCCGCAGGCCGCGTGGAACAGGCCGGGGTCGGGCTTGGCCGCGCCGTGTTCGCGTGCCCCCAGCTGGAACGCGAAATGGTGGTCGATGCCGATCATCGACAGGTCGGCGTTCCCGTTGCTCAGCGCGGCGACCGGTACCCGCGCCGCCAGGCGCGCCAGTGCAGATTCGCTGTCCTCGTAGAACTCGACGCGGTTGCGCTCGGCATGGAAGACGTCGAAGGCGGTGGCGGCATGCGCGGGGTCGTCGCCGGCCGTCTCCATTGCGCGCACCAGGCTCAGGCGGCGCAGCTGGCTGAAGTCGTGCGCGAGGTCCGGGCGCTCGGCGAACACCGATTCACGCAAGCGGCGCATCGCCGGGATCGGGTAGCGCGCCGCGGTGCGCGGGCA
>JAUIJO010000095.1 GCA_030431185.1 Gammaproteobacteria bacterium
ACGCCGTGCGTCGTTGACCGGCGACGAGATCGACGGCTCCACGCGCCCGGCGGTGGAGCGCGTGATCGACGGCATCGAAAGCGGCGAGTTCCGCGTCGCCGAGCCCGACGGCGAAGGCGGCTGGAAGGTCAACGAATGGTTGAAGAAGGCCGTGCTGCTGTATTTCCGCACGCAGGACATGGAGGTCGTCGACGCCGAGCCGGCGCCGTTCTGGGACAAGATCCCGGCCCGCTTCGAGGGCTACGACGAGGCCGCCTTCCGGCAGCTCGGCGCACGCGTGGTGCCGGGCGCCATCGTGCGCCGCGGCTCGCATATCGGCAAGGACGTGGTGCTGATGCCGAGCTTCGTCAACATCGGTGCCCACGTCGGCGAGGGCACCATGGTCGACACCTGGGCTACCGTGGGGTCCTGCGCGCAGGTCGGCGCGCACTGCCACCTGTCCGGCGGGGCGGGCATCGGCGGCGTGCTGGAGCCGCTGCAGGCCACGCCCACGATCATCGAGGACCATTGCTTCATCGGTGCGCGCTCGGAGGTGGTCGAAGGCTTCGTGGTGGGCCACCACAGCGTGATCGGCATGGGGGTGTTCCTGGGCCAGAGCACCCGCGTGTACAACCGCGCCACCGGCGAGGTGAGCTATGGCTCGGTGCCGCCCTACAGCGTCGTGGTCTCCGGCCAGCTGCCCTCCGCCGACGGCACGCACTCGCTCTACTGCGCGGTCATCGTCAAGCAGGTGGACGCGAAGACGCGCTCCAAGACCAGCATCAACGACCTGCTGCGCGGCCTCGCGGACTAGGAGGTGCGCATGACGACCCTCTATGGCCTGAAGAACTGCGATACCTGCCGGAAGGCGCGCAAGTGGCTGGAGCGATTCGGCGTCGAGCACGCCTTCGTGGATTACCGCGACGAACCGCGCGACCCGGGTACGCTCGTCGAGTGGAAGGACGCCGTGGGCGGTTGGGAGGCGATGGTCAACAAGTCCTCGACCACGTGGCGCAACCTGCCGGCGCACCGCAAGGCGCCCGGTTCCGACGCGGAATGGAAACTGCTGTTGCGCGAATACCCGCAACTCGTCCGCCGGCCGGTCGTGGTGACCGGCGACGGCGCGATCAGCCAGGGGTTCAGCGACAACGGATTCAAGAAGCGCTTCGGCGTCTGAGCCCGGTGCCACGCCTCGGCGCCGCATCGTGCAGACAAGGGAAACGAGCATGAGCGACGTACTCGATCTGACCCGCGACCTGATCGCCCGCCCGTCGGTGACGCCCCGCGATGCCGGGTGCCAGGCCCTGCTGGCCGGGCGGCTCGAGGCCGCGGGCTTCGAATGCGAACACCTGCGGCTGGGCGAGGTGGACAACCTCTGGGCGACCCATGGACGGGACGACGGGCCCACCCTGGTCCTGCTCGGGCACACCGACGTCGTGCCTCCGGGGCCGGCCTCGGCCTGGCGCAGCGACCCCTTCGAACCGACGATCCGCGATGGCGTGCTGTACGGCCGTGGCGCGGCCGACATGAAGGGCAGCGTCGCCGCGTTCGTGGTCGCCGCCGAACGCTTCGTCGCCGCACACCCCGGGCACCGCGGGCGGCTCGCGCTGCTGCTGACCTCGGACGAGGAGGGCGATGCCATCGACGGTGTCCGTCGTGTCGCCGACCTCTTCCGCGAGCGCGGCGAACGCATCGACTGGTGCATCACCGGCGAACCCTCCTCGAAAGCGCGCCTGGGCGACCTGCTGCGTGTCGGCCGTCGCGGCAGCCTGTCCGCGCGCCTCTCCGTCCACGGCGTCCAGGGCCACGTGGCGTATCCCGACAAGGCACGCAACCCGATCCACCTCGCGCTGGCGGCGCTGGACGCGCTCGCCTCGCGCCGCTGGGACGATGGCTACGAAAGCTTCCCGCCGACGAGCCTGCAGATCAGCAACATCCACGCCGGTACGGGCGCCAACAACGTCATCCCCGGCGAGCTCGAGGTGATGTTCAACCTGCGCTACAACCCCCACTGGAACGCCGACCGCCTGGTCGACGAATGCGAGGCCGTGCTGGCCGCGCAGGGGCTGGACTTCGATATCCACTGGCACCGCAGTGGCGAACCCTTCTTCACCCCGGAGGGCACGCTGCGCGCGGCGGCGCGCGAGGTGCTGGCCGGGTTCGCCGGCGCCGCACCCGAGGAGAGCACGGGCGGCGGCACGTCCGACGCGCGTTTCATCGCGCCCTTGGGCGCCCAGTGCATCGAGGTCGGCCCGGTCAATGCCAGCATCCACCAGGTGGACGAGAACGTGGCCGTCGCCGATCTCGAGGCCCTGCCGGACCTCTACCAGGCGCTCGTCGCCCGGTTGCTCGCGTAGCGTCGCCCGCGCCGCGCCCGCCGCGGCAGAGGTCCTGCACGGGGCACTGCGCCGCCGAGCGAGCCGGCGGCCCTAGCGCGTCGGCTCGAGCGTCATCGAATAGCGCGTGGGGCCGGGCAGGAACGGCGTCGGCCGACCCTCGACCCAGTCCTCGTGTCCCGCGCCCCAGAAGGGCGACAGCAGGTGGCCGCTCTGGCCGCCTGGCATGTGCGCGATGCCGCGGTCCTCGTGTCCCGGCGACACCACCATCCGTTCCGACGCGCCCATGTCGGGCGACTGCACCCGCGGCATGTGGCTGTCGCCGGGCAGGGGCGTGGCCGGCATGCACAGCCAGCGGCCGGCGAAGGACGGCAGGGCGCGCTGCAGCGGGTGGCAGATCCGCGCGGTGTTGCGTTCGCCCCAGCGGCGTTCGGACAGGGGGCCCAGCGGCGCGAGTTCATCGCGAAGCTGCACCGCGGCGTCCTCGAACAGCGCCTGCCAGGAGTCGAAGCGCGGTGGCAACAGGTGCGCGGGTTGTTGCTCGACCAGCGGCCAGGCCACGCCCTCGAGTTGCGGCAGCCTCGGCATGATGAAGTCCTCGCCGAGTGCCGCCCGTGCCGGTCCGGTCAGGCCATCGGCGATCCGCTCGTGCACGTGCTGGCGCCAGCCGCGCACGAGCCGGTAGGCCACCGAGTCGACGTCGGCATGGCCGGACCATTCGCCCGCCGCCGCGGCGATCTGTTCGAGCGCCGGCTGCGCCTGCCCGCGTCGCGCTTCCGCCTGCAGCAGCGTCCACCAGCGTTCCATCAACAGGCTGCGATCGTCGAGCTGGATGTCGAGCAGGGCCTGCTCGTCGAAACGGTTGCGCGCGCGAAGCCCGTCGCGGATCTGGCGCGCTCGCGCGCCGAGCACGTAGCCGCCATCGCCGATCCTCGCCAGCAGCTCGCCATCGGCCACGCGGTTGTTCGCGGTCCACAACCGGCCGCCTTCAGGGGCGACGACGCTGACGCCCCGCGAAACGCCCAGGCCCCAGGGCGGGCATGCATCCGGGGGGTCGAGCATGCCCGGCGGGCCGGCGGCCACGGGCGAGGCCCGGCAGTCCGCCGCGCGCAGCGGCAACGGCCCCAGCAGGCGCCAGGCCACCTGGCCGGCGCTGTCGCCGAGCAGCAGGTTCTGTGCCGGGATGGCGGAGCGGTCGGCGATCGCCAGCGCGGACGGCACCGAGTCGGCGCGCACGAAATCCATCAGGCCGATGGTCAGCGCGCCCGGCTGGTGGGCGACCCAGCGGAG
The DNA here is from genome assembly GCA_030431185.1 of Gammaproteobacteria bacterium. Lineage (GTDB taxonomy): Bacteria > Pseudomonadota > Gammaproteobacteria > Xanthomonadales > Xanthomonadaceae > Marilutibacter. Next base: position 3,606 of record JAUIJO010000095.1, read on the forward strand.
CGCCATCCGCCGGCCATCGGCGCCGCGGTGAAGGATCGGGCCCCAGTCGGTCTCCTCGATGTCGAGGTCGACCGGTTCGCCTCCGGCGACCTCGATGCGCTCCGTCACGTGGCGGACCGGTGGGCAGTCCGCGGCCGGCGTGTCGTCTCCGCATGCGGGCATTTCCTGCCAGTCCAGCCAGTCTCCGTAGCTGTTGGTGAAGCCCCAGGCCACGTGTCCGTTGCTGCCGACCACGATGGCCGGCAGCCCCGGCAGGGTGAAGCCGGTGGCATCGACCTGGCCGCCCGGGGCCTCGCCGTCCGGGTAGCGCAGGCGCGCGCGGAACCAGATGTTGGGCACGCGCAGGCCCAGGTGCATGTCGTCGGCGACCAGGGCGCTGCCGGTCGTGCTCATCGATCCCGACACCGCGAAGTTGTTGCTCCCAAGTGCCGGGACGTCGCCGCTGCCGGCGGTGGCGAGCGGCGTCGCCGGGTAGGCCAGTTGGCGCAGGTCCAGCGCGTCGGGCCCGGGCAGGTGGGCGTCGCCCCGCGCGCTGCCCATGATCGGGGCATCCCATTGGCTGCCGTCATGGGTGACCAGGGCCCATAGCGGCGGCGGCAGGTGCGGCCGCGCCTGCCAGAGGGCGAGCTCGTCGGTATTGCCGGCATCCTGCAGGTCGAAGTACATCGCGAATCCGGTCAGAGCCACGTCCTCGACGGTCCACGGCTGCGGCGCCTGGCGGACCAGCAGATAGGGCCAGGGGCGCGTGTCCAGGGCGGCGAGTCCACTGTTGACGCCGGCCACGTAGGCCTCGACGGCGTCGCGCTGGTCCTGGGTGAAACTGTCCAGATGGTCGCGGATGCGCTGGCGCATGCGATGCACGCGACGGCGCTTGTCGGTCTCCACGGCCGCGGGCCCGAACAGCGCGGACAGCTCGCCCGCGGCGGTCCGGCGCATCAGGTCCATCTCGAAGAACCGTTCCTGCGCATGCACGTAGCCCAGGGCCCGCACCGCGTCGTCCCGGTTGGCGGCGGTGATGGTGACCATGCCCAGCGCGTCGCGATCGACCCGCGCGGGGGCCGACAGGCCGGGCAGGGCGGCGTCGCCTTCCAGCGTCGGCAGGCTCCGTCGCAACAGCAGGTATGCCGTGGCCATCGCGAGCATGAGCAGCACGGCCAGCAGGGCAGCGCCCCAGACCAGAATCCGTCGTGATCCCCGCATCATCGCGTCCCCTTCTTCCCGCCAGCCTGGCCCAGTGCCCATCCTCGCCTACCGTGCGCGGAAGCGGTTTCATCTGCAAGCGTCGCTTGCACTGCCCCGTGACCTGGGGCAGGATCGGCCCATGCATCGTGATTCCACCATTCCGCACCTGCCGCACCGCTGCCCTCCGGGCGCGGCGCTTCGTGCGGCGTGCACCAACAACGTGAATACCAACACCAGCCTCACAGGGGCCGGTGATTAGCGCGTAGTCGAAAAAGACGTCGCTCTCCCCGGCCCGCACTGAAGAGTGTGGGCTTTTTTATTGCCTGTTTCCCCTGCCTGTCTACCTGTTCCTTGCCCGTTCCCACCCCCTCTGTCCTTCCAGTCCGCCCCAGGTCCATCCCTTCATCGCGCCCGATCCCACCACGAACGGCAACAGGACGCCCAGGGCCGGGCGCTCGCCGCACACAACCATGGAGTGTCACCCGCATGTGTTCGATCCTCGGAATCTTTGGTCTCCAGGCCGGCGACGACATCCCGTCGCTGCGCCGCCAGGCGCTGGAGCAGTCGCAGCGCCAACGGCATCGCGGCCCCGACTGGAGCGGTGTCTACATGGACGAAGGCGCCATCCTCGTCCATGAGCGCCTGGCCATCGTCGATCCGGCCGGCGGCGCGCAACCCCTGCGCTCGGAGGACGGCGGGCTGGTGCTGGCCGTCAATGGCGAGATCTACAACCACCGGGAACTCGAGCAGGGCCTGCGCATCCCGTATGCCTTCCAGAGCGGCTCGGACTGCGAGGTCATCAACGCGCTGTATCGCCAGTCGATGGAGGAGGACGGCGACACGGCCGCGTGGCTCGACGGACTGAACGGCATCTTCGCTTTCGCACTGTGGGATGCAGGGCGCAAGCGCTGCCTCGTCGCGCGCGACCCGATCGGCGTCTGCCCGCTCTACTGGGGACACGACGCCGCCGGCCGCCTGTGCGTGGCCTCGGAGATGAAGGCCCTGGCCAGCACCTGTGCCGACGTCGCCCAGTTCCCGCCCGGGCACTACTACGACAGCAGGGTGGGCGAGCCGGTCCGCTACTACCACCGGCCGTGGCGCGACCACGACGCCACCGTGGGCGTCGAGGTCTCCCCGCACGCGCTTCGCGAGGCGTTCGAACAGGCGGTGCATCGCCAGCTCATGTGCGACGTGCCCTACGGCGTGCTGCTGTCGGGCGGCCTCGACTCGTCGCTGGTCGCGGCCGTCGCCGCGCGCTTCGCGCGACGCCGGATCGAGGAGGACGATGCCTCCGAAGCCTGGTGGCCCCGACTGCATTCCTTCGCCATCGGCCTGGAAGGTTCGCCCGACCTGGCCGCTGCGGAGGTGGCCGCCGAAGCCCTGGGCACCGTGCACCATGGCTTCACCTACACCTTCGAGGAGGGCCTGGACGCGCTGCCGGAGGTGATCCGCCACGTCGAGACCTACGACGTCACCACGATCCGTGCCTCCACGCCGATGTTCCTGCTGGCGCGCCGGATCAAGGCGATGGGCGTGAAGATGGTGCTGTCGGGCGAGGGCAGCGACGAGATCTTCGGCGGCTACCTCTACTTCCACAAGGCGCCCGACGCCCGCGAATTCCACGACGAGACCATCCGCAAGCTCGATGCCCTGCACAACTACGATTGCCTGCGGGCCAACAAGTCCATGATGGCGTGGGGCGTGGAGGGACGCGTGCCCTTCCTCGACGTCGATTTCCTGGACGTGGCGATGTCGATGGACGCCACCCACAAGATGGCGGGGACACGGCCCGACGGTCGCAGGCGCATGGAGAAGGCCGTGCTGCGCGAGGCATTCGAGGGCTATCTGCCCGACTCGATCCTGTGGCGCCAGAAGGAGCAGTTCAGCGACGGGGTGGGGTATGGCTGGATCGACGGCCTGCGCGACCACGCCGCCGCCCAGGTCAGCGACCGGGTGTTCGCCGCCGCGGTGAGCCGCTTCCCGGTCAATCCGCCGCAGACCAAGGAGGCGTACCTGTACCGCCACATCTTCGAGCAGTATTTCCAGGGAGCGGCCTGCGCTTCGACGGTACCCGGCGGCAAGTCGATCGCCTGTTCCTCACCGGCGGCGATCGCCTGGGACGCGGCCTTCGCCCAGGCCGCCGATCCCTCGGGTCGCGCGATCGCGGGCGTGCACGGAGCTGCGTTCGCGGCGTGAGGTCCCGGCGTGGGTCCAGCCTCCACCGCTGCGGTGGAGGCCCGGGTCAGCGTCGCTCCAGCCGATACGCCGCCGTCCACAGGGCGGTGACGCCTTCTTCGACGAAGCCGGGTTGCGCGGCCAGGATGTCCTGCCGTTCCAGCGAATCGACCGACCAGGCGGGCGAGAACAGCGCCTCGACCTCGTCGGGCGGGACCGGGAAGGGCGGGCCTTCCTTCTCGTGCGTCGGATACTCCAGGCTGACGAGCAGGCCACGGCAGCCGGGTCGCAAGTGGCCGTAGACCTCCTCCACGTAACGCTGGCGCAGCGCCGGCGGCAGGGCGATCAAGGCGGCCCGGTCGAACACCGCGTCGCAGCTCGCGAGCAGCGCGGGCGCCAGGGCGAACACGTCGCCGCAGGCCAGCTCGATGTCGCCGGCCCGATAGTGACGCGCCGCGCCGATGGTCTCCACGTCCGGCGTGAGCCCGTGTTCGTCGAAGAACTGCTCCACCGCCAGTCGCGACAGCTCGACGCCGAGCACGCGATGCCCGCGCGAGGCCAGCCAGGCCATGTCCCGCGACTTGCCGGCGAGTGGGACGAAGACGCGGCTCCGCGCCGGCAATCGCAGCGTGGGCCAGTGATCGACCAGCAGTGGCGTCGGCACGTCCTGGTGGAAGCCGATGCGGCCCTCCTGCCAGCGCTGGTGCCAGAAACCGGCGTCCATGGCCTCTCGTCCGCCTATTCGACGGACAAGCCCTCGACTTTCTGCCAGCCACGCGGCAGCAGACCGCCGCGGGTCGCGCGGCTGCCGATGTAGGCGTCCAGGTCCTTCCAGGACAGCGACATGGTGCGCGCGCCCGACCTCACGCTCAGGGTGCCGCCGGGCGGCACCACCGCCACCGCGACCACGCGCTCGGTGCCGAGCTTGGCCTTGGGAATGTCGATCAGCTTGTTGCCCTTGCCCTTGTCGAGCTCGGGGAGTTCCGCCACGGGGAAGGCGAGCAGGTGCCCGGCGGTCGTGGCCACCACCACGCGGTCCTGTTCGACGTCGTCGACGGGCGCGGGCTGCACGACCCGGGCACCGGCGGTCAAGGACAGCATCGCCTTGCCCGCCTTGTTGCGGCTGGTGAGGTTCTCGAAGCGGGTCACGAAGCCATAGCCGTGGCTGGAGGCCAGCACGAAGCGGGTGTCGTTCTCGCCGCTGGCGAGCGCCTGGAACGACGCGCCCGGCGCGGGCGAGAAGCGCCCTGTCAGCGGCTCGCCGTTGCCGCGCGCCGAGGGCAGTGAATGCACGATCGTCGAGTACGCGCGCCCGGTCGAGTCGAGGAAGGCGACCTGTTGCGTGCTGCGGCTGCGCGCCGCGCCAAGCAGCGCGTCGCCTTCGCGGTAACTCATTCCGGCCGCATCGATGTCGTGGCCCTTGGCCGCGCGCACCCAGCCCTTCTCGCTGACCACGACCGTCATCGGCTCGCTGGGGACGAGGTCGGATTCAGACATGGCCTGCGCGGCATCGCGCGCCACCAGCGGCGAACGCCGCGCGTCGCCGAATTTCTTCGCGTCGGCCAGCAGTTCGTCCTTGACGAGCTTCTTGAGCTTGGCCTTGCTGCCCAGGGTGGCGATCAGTTTGTCGCGCTCGGCGTCGAGTTCGGCCTCTTCGCCGCGGATCTTCATCTCCTCCAGGCGCGCCAGCTGGCGCAGCTTCGTCTCGAGGATGTAGTCGGCCTGGTCCTCGCTCAGCTCGAACCGCTGGATCAGCACCGGGCGCGGTTCGTCCTCGCTGCGGATGATGCGGATCACCTCGTCGAGGTTGAGGAAGGCGATCAACAAGCCCTCCAACAGGTGCAGCCGGCGCTCGACCTTGTCCAGGCGGTGCTTGAGCCGGCGGGTGACCGTGTCGGTGCGGAAGTGCAGCCACTCCGACAGGAAGGTCTTCAGGCCCTTCACCTGCGGGCGACCGTCCAGCCCGATCACGTTGAAGTTGACCCGGTAGCTTTTCTCGAGGTCCGTCGTGGCGAACAGGTGCCCCATCAACTGGTCGATGTCGACGCGATTGCTGCGCGGCACCAGCACGATGCGGGTCGGCGTGGCATGGTCGGACTCGTCGCGCAGGTCCTCCAGCCAGGGGAGCTTCTTGGCGCGCATCTGCGAGGCGATCTGCTCGATCACCTTGCCCGGCGAGGCCTGGTACGGCAGCGCGGTGACGACGATGTTCGTGCCTTCCTTGCCGTACACGGCGCGCGCGCGGACGCTGCCGAGCCCCGTCTCGTACATGGCGACGAGGTCGGCGCGCGGGGTGATGATCTCGGCCTCCGTCGGGTAGTCCGGCCCCAGCACGTGTTCGCACAGGTCGCGCGTGGTGGCATCGGGGTCGTCGAGCAGGCGGACGGTCGCGCTCACGACCTCGTTGAGGTTGTGCGGCGGTACGTCGGTGGCCATGCCGACCGCGATCCCGGTCGTGCCGTTGAGCATCAGGTGCGGCAGGCGCGCCGGCATCCAGGTCGGCTCCTCCAGCGTGCCATCGAAGTTGGGCGTCCAGTCGACCGTGCCCTGCCCAAGTTCGCCGAGCAGCACTTCGGCGATCGGGGTCAGCTTGGACTCGGTGTAGCGCATCGCCGCGAACGACTTGGGGTCGTCGCTGGAACCGAAGTTGCCCTGTCCCTCGACCAGCGGATAGCGGTAGGAGAACGGCTGCGCCATCAGCACCATCGCTTCGTAGCAGGCGCTGTCGCCGTGCGGATGGTACTTGCCGATCACGTCGCCCACGGTGCGCGCGGACTTCTTGGGCTTGGCGCCGGCATTGAGCCCCAGCTCGCTCATCGAATAGATGATGCGGCGCTGTACCGGCTTGAGGCCATCACCCAGGAAGGGCAGGGCGCGATCGAGCACCACGTACATCGAATAATCGAGGTACGCGCGCTCGGCGTACTCCTTCAGTGGGATCTGTTCGAAGCCATGGAACGCCGGTCGTACGGTTTCGGTCATGTGCAGGGGGTTTCCGAGTGCCTGGCGGCCATTCTATCGGGCCGGCGCCGTCCGCAGGCGGCGCCGGCGGGAATCCGACGGGGGGTCAGCGGTGCAGGTCGCCGGCGGCTTCCGGCTGGTACTGGATGGACAGCACCGTCAGCCGGGCCTGCCGGCCGCCCGGAAGGGGCCAGTCGATGGCCTCGCCCACGCGCATGCCCAACAGGGCGCTGCCGACCGGCGCCAGCAGCGACACCCGGCCCGGACTGCCGTCGGCGTCGCGGGGGTAGACCAGGGTCAGCTCGTGCTCGCCGGCGGTGGTCTCGTCGCGGAAGCGCGCGGTCGAGTTCATGCTGATCACGTCGCGCGGCATCGCCGAGGGCTCGACGAGCTGGGCGCGCTCCAGTTCGGCCACCAGGGCCGAGGTGTCCGAGTCGGCGGCGGCCGGCGACTCGAGCAGGGCTTCGATGCGTTGCACGTCCAGGCGCGACAGGACGAGGGGAGGCGGGATGGGGCGGGTCATGGGATGGCTCCAATGCAGGACGGGCGGTGCCATGCCAGGCGCCGCCCGCGGAAGGTCGATGAGGCTCGACCATAGTCCCGGCCCCGCATCGGGGCAATCGCGCGGTCTGGCCGTTGGGCGCGCGATTCGCGCCCGGCGCCGGCGCGTGTCGGCGCGCACGCCCGCATCCGCGCGGGACTGAAAAAATTCTCGTGCAAGGCATTGACAAGCCGCCCGACCCAACGCAACATACGCGGCTCGCACTGCTGCTGCAGCGCGATTTGCCCAGGTGGCGGAATTGGTAGACGCACTAGCTTCAGGTGCTAGCGGGGGCAACTCCGTGGAGGT
>JAUIJO010000333.1 GCA_030431185.1 Gammaproteobacteria bacterium
CGGTGGTCGGCGACCTGTTCGAAAGCCTGCTCAAGCGCCATGCGGGCGTGAAGGACTCCGGACACCTCATCCCCGGCCACGGCGGCATCCTGGACCGCCTCGACGGCGTGCTCGCCGCCCTGCCGGCCTTCGCGGTCGCCAAGGCCGTGCTCGGATTCTGAGCATGGTCCCGGCACGCGACATCGCCGTACTCGGCGCGACGGGCTCCATAGGCGGCTCGGCGCTGGACGTCATCGCGCGGCATCCCGGACGCCTGCGGGTCGCGCTGCTGGCGGCCGGCCGCAACGTGGACGCCCTCCTGGCCTTGTGCCGCCAGCATCGCCCCCGCCATGCGGTCATCGCGGACGAGGCCGGCTTCCCGGCGCTGCGCGATGGCCTGCGCGAGGCCGGACTGGATACCCGGGCCCATACCGGCGAGGCCCTGGACGCGCTGGTGGCCGGCGACGCCTGCGACACCGTGGTCGCGGCGATCGTCGGCGCCGCCGGCCTGCCTTCGACACTGGCCGCGGCACGTGCGGGCAAGCGCCTGCTGCTGGCCAACAAGGAGTCGCTGGTGCTGGCCGGCGAACTGCTCATGGCCGCCGCGCGCGAAGGCGGCGCGACCATCGTGCCGATCGACAGCGAACACAACGCGATCTTCCAGTGCCTGCCCGATGCGCATGCGCGGGCCGGGCTTCGGCGCCTGGTGTTGACGGCTTCGGGGGGCCCGTTCCGGGGCCGCAGCCGCGCGTCGCTGGCCGATGTCACTCCCGCCCAGGCGATCGCCCATCCCAAGTGGTCGATGGGCCCCAAGATCTCGGTCGACTCGGCCACCCTGATGAACAAGGGCCTGGAAGTGATCGAGGCCCACCACCTGTTCGCGGTGCCGGGCGACCGGATCGACGTGCTGGTGCATCCGCAGAGCCTGGTGCATTCACTGGTGGAGTTCGTCGACGGTTCCACCCTTGCCCAGCTGGGCCTACCAGACATGCGCACGGCGCTGGCGGTCGGCCTGGCCTGGCCCGAACGCATCGTCTCGGGCGTCGCTGGACTCGACCTGCTCGCCGAAGGGGGACGCCTGGAATTCGAGCCCCCGGACCTGGACGCCTTCCCGTGCCTGCAGTTGGCCTTCGATGCCCTGGCGGCCGGCGGCACCGCGCCCGCCGTGCTCAACGCGGCCAACGAAGTCGCGGTTTCAGCCTTTCTTCAGGGGGAACTGGGTTTCCTGAGCATTCCCCGCCTGATCGAGGACACCATGAGCGCCCTGCCCGCCGCCCCCGCCGGCACGCTCGAAGCGCTTTCCGACGCCGACGCCGGCGCCCGGCGCCATGCCTCGGCGGCAATCGCCGGGTTTGCATGAACGCCCCGCCCCGGCCCCGCCACCGATCCCGGTTAGACTTGTCCACAGCATTTCCCCTCCCGAGCATGCCAATGACGCGGTACGACACGGATAGCCGACATGGGTGAGTTGATCGGCTCGATCTGGTGGCTGATCGTCAGCCTGGGCGTGCTGGTCACGATCCACGAGTACGGCCATTTCTGGGTCGCGCGGCGCTGTGGGGTCAAGGTGCTCCGCTTTTCGATCGGCTTTGGCCGCCCGCTGTGGATGAAGCGGGGCCGCGACGGCACCGAGTACGTCGTAGCCGCCCTGCCGCTGGGCGGCTACGTGAAGATGCTCGACGAGCGCGAGGGCGACGTCGCCGCCGATGAAGTCGGCCAGGCATTCAACCGCAAGTCGGTCTGGAAGCGCATCGCCATCGTGGTCGCCGGCCCGGTGGCCAACCTGCTGCTGTGCGTGGCGCTGTTCTGGGGCATGTTCGTGATCGGCCGGCCCGACTTCGCGCCGGTGGTCGGCCAGGTCGACCAGGTCGCCGCCCAGGCAGGGTTGCGCGAGGGCGATACCGTGCAGGCCGTCGGCGACCGCGCCACGCCCACCTGGAGCGAGGTGCAGATGGCCCTGCTGCCGGCCGCGCTCGACCGGGCCGACGTGGATGTCCGGGTCACCGGCGAGGATGGCGCCGTGCGCACCGTC
>JAUIJO010000096.1 GCA_030431185.1 Gammaproteobacteria bacterium
CCGGTGCGCGACAGCAGCGCGCGCGCCAGGTCGGCCGGCAGCGGCTCGCCGCCGCAGAGCGCCTTCAGGCCGGCGTCGCCCTGCCAGCCGGCATCGACCAGCAGGCGCCAGGTCGAGGGGGTCGCCTGCATGAGGCTGATGCGTTCCCGCGACAGCATCGCCTGCAGCGCCTCGCCGTCCATCACGGTGTCGCGGTCGGCGATGACGACGCTGGCGCCGACGCTCAGCGGCAACATGAGTTCCAGAACTGCGATGTCGAACGACAGGGTCGTGACCGCGAGCAGGCGATCCTCGGCATGGATCCCCGGTTCGCGCTGCATGGCGACGATGAAGTTGTCCACCGCGCGATGCGGCACCTGCACGCCCTTGGGCCGCCCGGTCGAGCCGGAGGTGTAGATCACGTAGGCGACCGAATCCGGGAGCGCCGCCTGGGCATCGCGACCCAGGCGGGTCGCGGGCGCGTCGGCGAGGCTGGCCTCGATCCGCTCCATGGCCAGTACGGGCCGGCCGCGCAGGTCGAACAGCGAAGCCGACGCTTCGTGCGTCAGCAGGGCCGAGAGACCCGCGTCGCCCGCCATGTAGGCCAGGCGCTCGGTCGGGAATTTCGGGTCGAGCGGGACGTAGCCCGCCCCTGCCTTCAGCACGCCCAGCAGGCAGGCGAGCATGTCGGGGCCGCGCTCGAGCGCCAGTCCCACCAGGCTGCCCGCGTGCACCCCCTGGCCGCGCAGCAGGTGGGCGATGCGGTTCGCGCGCGACTCCAGGTCGAGGTAGGTCCAGGCGGTGTCGCCGTGGCGCACGGCGATGCGCCCGGGATCGAGGTCGCATTGCCGTTCGAAATGCTCGTGCATGCGCCGTTCGCGGTCGTGCGGGACCGCGGGTGGCTGCAGGTCCCGTAGCTCGCGCATGGCATCGCCATCGACCAGCGGCAGGTCGGCGAGCGCGGTTCCGGGCGCCTGCGTGGCCTGCCGAAGCAGTGTTTCGTACGCCGACATCCAGCGCCGGATCGTCGCCTCGTCGAAGAGGTCGGTGTTGTACTGGCACTCCAGCCGCAAGCGGCCATGCGCCTGCACGGCATTGATCGACAGCTCGAAATTCTCGTGGCTTCGCGGATTGCAGTCGAACTCCAGCCCCAGTCCCGGGAACCGGTTGGCCTCCTGGTCCAGCGCCTGGTCGATGTTGAACATCACGCTGACCAGGGGCAGGCGCGCGGGGTCGCGGCCGACCTTGAGCTTCTGCAACAGCGTCCCGAAGGTGTAGCGCTGGTGGTCCAGGGCATCGAGCAGGACGTCCTGGCCGGCGGCCAGCAAGGCTTCGAACGGTGCGTCGGCGGCGACCGCGAAGCGCAGCGGCAACAGGTTGACGCAATGCCCGACCAGTCCGTCGTGGCCATCGACGGACTGGCCCGCGGCCGGAATCCCGACCACCACGTCGTCCTGCGATGAAAGCCGCGACACCAGGCCCGCGAAGCCGGACAGCAGCGTGGCGAACAGACTGCTGCCGCGGCGGGCACCCATCTGGCGCACGTCCCGCAGCAGGTCGGCGTCGAGCATGTGGTCGTAACGCCTGGAGGACGACGTCCGGCGTGCCGGCCGCGGACGATCGAGCGGCAGCTCGAGGATGGGAATGGCGTCCTTGAAGCAGGACGTCCAGAACGCCTCGTCCCCGGCGCGGGTCGCCCTCGCCTCGGCCTCGTCGCGGGACATCGCATAGTCGGAGAACACGCCCGGCGCGGGGAGCGGCTCGACGGCGTGCCCGATCTCCTGCGCGTAGAGGCTGCCGAGCTCGCGCACGATCACCCACCACGACCAGCCATCGCAGACGATGTGGTGGGCGCTGAGCACCAGCCTGTGCCGCGCGCCGGGGAGGCACAGCAGCTCGGCGCGGAACAGCGGCCCGTGGACCAGGTCGAACGGCGTGTCGACGCTGGCCTCCAGCCGTGCCTCGACGGCGGCGTCCAGCGCCTCGCCAGCGAGTGCGCTGAAATCCTCGATGGCGGTGTCGAATCCCGCCGCCCGGGCCACGCACAGCGACTCGCCGTCCGGACTGAAGCGCGAGCGCAGCGCGTCGTGCCGCCGGTGCAAGGATTCGAGCGCGCGCGCCAGCGCGTGGCGGTCGAGCTCGCCTTCGAAATGCAGCGACACCGATTCGTTGTAGGCCAGGGAGGCCTCGTCGCCCAGGCGCGAGGCGAGCCAAAGCTCGCGCTGCGGCTCCGTGGTGGGGACCACCCGGTCGATCGGACCGCCGGCGAAGGGATCGTAGTCGACCGTTTCACGCACCTCCGCCAGGGTGCGGCTGGGAGCCACGATGCCCATCAACCCACCTTGACGTACTGGTCGACGCGATCGGGGTCGGCCACGTACCAGGCCGGCCGGCCTTCGGGATCCCGTCCGATGCGCGCACCGGGCACCGGCGGACGGGCCGGGTCCATCACCGTTCCCGCGTTTTCCGCCGCCACGGCCTGGCCGGGGAGGAAGCCCCATTCCTGGAGCTCGACGATCGACGCCTTGAAGGCCTCGATGATCGCGCGCAGGTCGGCGTCCTCGTGCGCAGTGGTCAGGAAGCAGGGGAAATTGTCGAGGATGTGGATGCCTCGGCTCCGCATCATGGGGAACAGAAGGTCCTGCAGCGGATGGTCTTCGAGGAAGAACGTCTTCCAGACGGAAGCGAAATGACGCACCTCCACCGGAGCGCCGCGGCTGGCGCAGAAGGCGTTGATCTCCTCGACCATCGCGGTCGTGCGCGCATTGAGTCCCTCCTGCAGCGCCCCGCCCTGCTTCTTCATCTCGGTCAGCACGGCATGCGCCGCCGCCAGGGCCATCGGGTGCCTCACGAAGGTGCCGGCGAAGTAGGTGACGCCAACGGTCGGCACGGAGTCGTCCCCGTACTCCCACTGTCCGCCGTCCAGGGCATCCATGAACTCACGGCTGCCGGCGATCGCGCCGATGGGCTGGCCGCCGCCGACGACCTTGCCATAGGTCGCGATGTCGGCCTTGACCCCGAACATCGCCTGGGTGCCGCCCGGATGTGCGCGGAATCCGGTGATGACCTCGTCGAAGATCAGCGCCGCGCCGGCTTCGGCGGTGACCTCGCGCAGTTCCCTGAGGAACTCCACCGGCCGGAAGTCCGGTCGCCGGCTCTGCACCGGCTCCACCAGCACCGCGGCGATCTCATGGGCCCGCTCGCGGATGACCTGCATCGCTTCCGGGGTGCCGTAGTCGAGGACCAGGACGTGCTCTGCGGTGTTGCGCAGGATCCCGGGCGCGGCGGGCACCGACTTGAGCTTCCGCGTGCCGCGCACGATCACCTCGTCGATGATGCCGTGGTAGGAACCGTTGAACACCACCAGGGTTTCCCGGCCGGTGACCGTGCGCGCGAGTCGCAATGCGCCCAGCACGGCTTCCGATCCGGTGTTGCACAGCGCCGCGCGATCGTGCCCGGTGAGCTCGCAGATCATCTCGGAGACTTCGCCGGCGAGGGGGTGCTGCGGGCCGATGTCGATGCCCTGGTCGAGCTGCCGGCGCACGGCGTCCATGATGAAGTCGGGCTGCCAGCCGAACAGGCTCATGCCGAAGCCATTGAGCGCATCGACGTACTCGTTGCCGTCCAGATCCCACATGCGCGGACCGCGCGAACGCTCGATCACGATCTGGTAGACGATTTCCTTGGTCAGCGGCCTGAAGCCGTTCACGACGCGCGGGTCGGCCATGTGCTTGCGGTGCCGGCTCGTATAGGCCTTGGACCGGGGCGTGCGCGCCACGTAGCGCGCCATGAAGGCGTCCAGTGCGGCCCGCTGGGCCGTGCCCAGTTCCAGCTGCCCGTTGCTGTCGATGCGCGCGATGGCACCGAATGCCTTCTTGAGGTCGTAGCGCGTATGGGCGATCGCCGCGGTTTCGTCGTCGCCCTCCCCCGCGGCGGCGGGGGTGGCGTCCTGGACAGCCGTCGCGGGCACCGGCGTATCGACCGCGGGCATGGACGCGGGCGCGGGGGCCATGGCCGCGCTGCCGGCGGACGCCGCCGGGGCCAGCGGCGCCGCGCCCCCGAGCAGTGCGAGTTGCTGCGACATCAACTGCATCTGCTGGGCGATGACCTGCTGCACCAGCGCGCGGTCCTGGCCTCCGGCCTGCAGGGCGCCCGCCGCCGGAGCGGGAAGCGGTTCCGGGACCGCATCGATCGAGGGGACCGGTGCGGCGGAAACCGCCGGCGCCGGCACGGACGCCGCCGCCGCGGGCGCCGTCTCCGCGGGCATCTGAGAATCGAGGTAGGCGGCGAGCGAGGCGAGGCTCGACGTATCGCTCATCAACTGGCGGAAGGTGACCTTGGTCGCGAAGGTCTTCTGCAACTGCAGCGCGACCTGCGTCAGTACCAGGCTGTCGAGGCCGATCTCGATGAAGTTGGCTTCGGCCTCCGCATCGTCCATGTCGATGCCGGACACATCCTCGATCGCGCCGCGCAACTGCGTGACAAGCCGGGCCTTCCGGTCCGGGGCCGGCGGGACAGGGGTCGCGGATGGGAGCGAATCGTTCGCCGTGACGAGGTGCGGCATGGGGTTCTCCTGGGCGGCCGCGGCGGCCGGAAGCTGGACCACGTTGCGGGTCGCGGAAGGGGCGTCGAGCCAGAAACGCTGGCGTTCGAAGGGGTAGGTGGGGAGGCGGACGCGGCGGCGGCTGCCGCGCGTATCCAGGCGCCCGGGGCGCAGGGCGATGCCGCCCGACCACAGGCCGCCGAGGGCACGTCGCAGATGGCGGGCTTCGGAAGCGCTGTCATCGGAAAGGCTGGACACCAGCGGTACGTGCTGCCTGGATACCTGGGCGTGCATGCGTGCCAGGCTGGCGAGGTTGGTGCGGGGGCCGACTTCCAGCAGCGCCGCCGTCGGCGATTCAAGCACCGTCGACAGGGCACGCGAGAACAGCACCGGCTCGCGCAGGTGCGACGCCCAGTAGTCCGGCGACGTCGCGAGTGTCTCGTCCAGCCACTCGCCGGTGGTGGTCGACACGATCGGACAACGGGGCGGATGCCGCTCGACGCCCTCGACCTCCGCCCGGAAAGGCGCCACGGCAGGCGCCATCATCGCCGAGTGGAACGCATGGGACGTGTGCAGTAGGCGACAGGCGATGCCGTCGGCTTCCAGGGCGCGCCTGAAGTCTTCCAGCTGCGCATCGGTACCCGCGACGACGCACGCGGCGGGTGCGTTCTCCGCGGCCAGCGACACGCCTTGGGGCAGGCGCGCCTCGAGTGTTTCCCGGTCCAGGCGGACCGACAGCATGCCGCCCCCCGGCTGCGCCTGCATGAGCGCGCCCCGCCGGGCCACGAGGCGGATGGCATCATGGAGCGAAAAGACACCGGCCAACGTGGCGGCGACGAACTCGCCCACGCTATGGCCGATCATCGCCACCGGCTCGATGCCCTGCGATTGCCACCAGCGCGCCAGCGCATATTCGATGGCGAAGGTCGCCGGTTGCATCACCGACGTCGGCAGCAGGGCATCGGACTCATCGCTGGCCAGGCGTTCGAGCAGGTCGAAGCCGAAATCGGCCCCCAGCGCGGCCCCGCAGGCCTCGAGCGCTTCGCGGAAGGCGGGCTCGCTCTCGCGCAGGCCGCATCCCATGCGTGCGTAGGTGGCGCCCTGCCCCGGGAACATGAACACCACGCCGTCCGCGCGCGCGGGCCGGCTGCGCGCCGCCTGGGCGGCCACGACCTTGCCCCGCAACAGCGATGCCGCCTCGACGGCATCGTCGGCGACGATCGACACACGGTGCGCGAACGCCTTGCGGCCCATCGCGAGCGTCCACGCCACGTCGTCGAGGTTCTGCCCGGGGTCCTGCTCGAGATGGGTGGCGAGCCGGTCCACCGACGCCTGCAGGGCGGCGGGGGTCCTTGCCGACAGCAGCAGCAGCTTCGGCCCCGGCGTTTGTTCACTGGCTTCGCGGACGGGGGCTTCCTCGAGCACCACGTGTGCGTTGGTGCCGCCGACGCCGAAGGAACTCACGCCGGCGCGACGCACGGCCTTTCCCGCGGGCCAGGGCGTCCGCGTCGCGTTCACCACGAACGGCGAGGCCTCGAGGTCGAGCGCGGGGTTCGGCGCGCGGTAATGCAGCGTGGCGGGGATGAGCTGTTTCTCGAGCGAGAGCGCGGTCTTGATCACCCCGGCCGCGCCCGCGGCGATCAACAGGTGCCCCACGTTGCTCTTGACCGAACCGATCCGGCAGAAGCCGCGCGCGTCGGTGCCGCGTCGGAAGGCACGGGTGAGGCCTTCGATCTCGATGGGGTCGCCGAGCGGCGTGGCGGTCCCGTGGGCTTCGACATAGCCGATCGTGTCGGGCTCGACACCGGCGTCCGCGTGCGCCATCGCCACCACCGCCGACTGCGCTTCGCTGCTGGGCGCGGTGAAGCTGGCCTTGTCGCCGCCATCATTGTTGATGCCCACGCCCCGGATCACGGCATGGACCGGATCGCCGTCGGCGAGCGCGTCGGACAGGCGCTTGAGCAGGACCACCGCGGCGCCATCGCAGAACACCGTGCCCTGCGCATCGGCATCGAAGGTACGCGTGTGGCCGTCGGGCGACAGCATCGCGCCTTCCTGGTAACGGTAGCCGCTGCGGGGCGGACAGGTCACCGAAGCGCCCCCCGCCAATGCCATGTCGCAACGCCCGGCGCGCAGGCTGTCCACGGCCTGGGCGATGGCCACCAGCGACGTCGAGCAGGCCGTGTGGATGCTGATCGCCGGACCGGTCAGGTCGAGCTTGTGCGCGACCCGCGTGGCGATGTAGTCCTTCTCGTTGTCGAGCATGACCTGGAACGCACCGAGCCGCTCGATGCGGTCGGGATACGCCGACACGTGCTTCTGGAAATAGCTGGCGTTGTACATGCCGGCGAACACGCCAACGGCGCCCTCGCCGGCACCCGGCACGTGGCCGCCGCGCTCCATGCAGGCCCAGCACAGCTCGAGGAATATCCGCTGCTGCGGATCCATCAGTTCGGCTTCGCGCGGGCTGATCCCGAAGAAGCCCGCGTCGAACATCTCCACGCCCTCGATCACGCCCCGTGCCGCCACGTAGGACGGATCCTCGCGCTCGGCGATGTCGATCGACGGGTCGAGTTCGCCGGCGCTGAAGAAGCGGATCGAATCCCGCCCTTCGCACAGGTTGTCCCAGAACGCCTCGACGTCGTCCGCGCCGGGGAAGCGCCCCGCCATGGCGATGATCGCGATGGGATCCTCCCCGGAACCGGGCCGCTGGCCGGACGCGAACCGCGGGGTGGCCACCGGCCGGTCGCCGGCGTCGCCGAGCATGCGTGCCACGCCCGCGGGCGTCGGCGAACGGAACAGGGTCGTCACGCCCACCTCGCCGAGGCCCTGGCGGCGGATGGACTGCAGCAGGTGCAGGGCCAACAGTGAGCTGCCGCCCAGGTCGAAGAAGTTGTCGTCGCGGCCGATCCGCTCCAGGTCGAGCGTTTCGGCGAAAAGAGCGCATACCGCGGCTTCCACGGGCCCGCGCGCCGGCTTGAACTCGCCGGCCCACTCCGGTCGCGCGCGACCGGGCGCCGGCAGTCTGGCGCGGTCGAGCTTGCCGTTGGGCGACAGCGGCATCGCGTCGAGCGCGACGTACGCCACCGGCACCATGTAGTCGGGAAGGCATGAGAGCAAATGCTCGCGGATGCGCTCAACGCGCACCGGTGCATCAGCGTCGAGCACGGTGAAGTACGCCACCAGCCGCTTCATCCCCGGCGTGTCCTCGCGCACCATGACGCCGGCCTCGCGCACGCCCGGGCATGCCATCAGCTGCGCCTCGATCTCACCCAGCTCGATGCGGAAACCGCGGATCTTGACCTGGAAATCGCGGCGACCCAGGAACTCCAGCGTGCCATCGGCCTGCCAGCGCGCCAGGTCGCCGGTCCGGTACATGCGCGCGTGGGGAGCATCGACGAAGGGGTCGGGCAGGAAGCGTTCCGCGCTCAGGTCCTCGCGCCCCAGGTAGCCCCGCGCGACGACCGGACCGGCCAGGTAGAGCTCCCCCGCCACGCCCTCCGGCACCGGCTGTCCCGACGCGTCGAGGAGATAGGTGCGTGCGTTGTCGATCGGCGTGCCGATGGACGGCAGCCGCGGCCAGTCCGCGGGATTGCCCTGCAGCGCGAGCGCGGTGACCACGTGGGTTTCGGTCGGCCCGTAATGATTGTGCAGGCGGCAGGACGGCAGGGCCTCGAAGAACGCCCGGATACGGGGCTCGATCCGCAGCTGCTCGCCCGCGGTGACGACCTCGCGCAACACGCAACGCGGCCGGGAGGCGCCATCGTCGCCGGTCGACAGGTTCGCATGACCTTCGGCCAGCATCTGCAGGGCGAAGTACGGCAGGAAGATGCGCTCGATCGCGTGTTCGGCGATGAAGGCATGGAGGCGGTCGCCACTCAAGCGGGTGTCGCCGTCGACCATGTGCAGTTCGCCGCCGATGCACAGGGTGCTGAACATCTCCTGGAACGCGACGTCGAAGCCCAGTGCGGCGAACTGCAGCGTGCGCAGCGGTACGTCGTGCCCGGGCTGGCGGTTCTGCCACAGGACCAGGTTGACCAGCGGGCCGTGCGGCATCGCCACGCCCTTGGGCTTGCCGGTGGAACCGGAGGTGTAGAGCACGTAGGCCAGGTGGCGTGGCAGGACGCCGACCTCGTCCGGGTCCAGGTTCGTGTCCGGCAATGCGTCCCAGTCCGGCGCCCGCGTGGCGAGGTCGATGCGCGGAAGCCGGAGCCCGGCGTCGTCGCCCAGTGCCTGCCATCCGTCGTCCAGATCGGCATGGCTCACGACCGCCACCGCGTCACAGTCCGCCAATGTATGGCGCAGGCGTTCGACGGGATAGGCGGGATCGAGTGGCACATAGGCCGCGCCCGCCTTGAGCGTGGCCAGCACCGCGACCACCAGTTCGAGATGCCGGTCCAGGTAGATCGCCACGCGCGCATCGGGACCCGCGCCCAGCGACCGGAGGTGACGCGCCAGGCGATTGGCGCGCCGGTTGAGTTCCCCGTAGTCCAGGCGCCGATCGCCGTCAACCACCGCGATTGCCCGGGGGGTGGCGTTGGCCTGGGCTTCGAACAGGGCATGCACGCAGGTGGCATCGGGCAGGTCGGCGTGGCAGGACCCCTTGGCCAGCAACGCGCGCGCGGCCTCGGGCTCGAGCAGGACCACGTCGCCGAATCCCAGCGAGGGATCGGCCACGAGCTGGCGCAACCATCGCGAAAAACAGGCCGACAGCAGCGATGCCGCATGGGCCTCCCCGGGGATGCCCCGCACCCGGATCTCGGCCATGGGCCCGTCGGGCGCGACGCCCGCCACCAGCAGCAACCCGCACGCGTCCAGGGCCGGCGATACTGGCATGCCCCGGGATGACGTCGCCCCCCCATCCAACGGGGTCAGCCATTCGAAACCGACCTGGAACGTGGCATCGCCCCCCAGCAGCGTCTCCCAATCGTGGCGGGACAGGCCCGCATGCGCGCGCGCGTCCTTCGAGGCCTCCCGCAGCACGGGCAAGGCGGTTTCGATGCTGTCGGTCGACGCGCATGGGACGGCCAGCGGCGCGAGCAGCCGCCACGGATCATCCGTGGCCTCGCCCGCATGGACGACGGCGGTCCAGAGGGTCTCGACGCCCGCCAGTCGAGCCAGCATGGACGCCCATGCCAGCAGGAGGAGTTCGTCGACATCCACTTCGAGCGCTTCCGCGCGGGCCGCGAGGGCCGTCGCCAGGCCTGCCTCGATCTCCACCCGCTGGCGCGAGGTCGCACCGCCCTCGCCGCTCTTCGCGAAAGGCACGTCGGCCCGCAACTGCGCGCCGGCGAGCCGCGACTGCCAAAAATCCTGCTGGTTCTGCAACGGGTCCACCCGGCCTACTCCGTGTCGTCGTTCGAAAACGTCCTTCCCACGGCTAGGAATACGCACGACGGCCTCGATTTCGGCCAATTTCCGTCCATACTCAGAGGGACCGTCGAACGGTCCGGCGACGCGCCCGGATGCGCATCTCCCAGGGGATGGTATGGACTCGGATTTCAATCAACTCTACGCGCAGCTCGAGTTGCGCCCCGACTGCACGCTCGACGAGTTCAAGCGTGCATACCGCAGGCGCGTCGCGGAACTGCATCCCGACCGGCACCCGGAGGCGTCCGCGACGGCCCGGGCGATGGCGCTGTCGGAGCTGACGTCCCTGTACACCACCGCGACCCGCTTCCATCGTGCGCACGGACGCCTTCCCGGTGCCGCCCCCGCGCAACGCAGTCCGGACGACCGGGGCCCGGAGCAGCTGCCGAGGCCGGTAGCGCGACGCCTGGACGGAATGCCGTCCCCGCCGCGATCGCAGGAGCGCGCGGATGCGACGCGCCGCACGCGGCTGGCAGCGCTCATCGTGCTGTCGATCGTCGTCCTGATCGTGATCCTGGAAGCCAGCACGCCCGATAGCGACGCCAGACGGGAGCCGGCTCCCACGCAGTCCCCCACCGCCGCGGGACAGGAAGCCTCCTGAGCGGCAGCGGGAGCAGGCCCGGGCCTCAGCGCGAGCCGCGCTGGAAGACGACCACTTCCACCGTCTGGAGCAGGATCATCAGGTCGAACAGCAGGCCGTGGTTCTTGACGTAGAACAGGTCGAACTTCAGCTTCTCTTCGGCATCCTTGACCGACGCGCCGTACGGATACCGCAACTGCGCCCAACCGGTCAGGCCTGGCTTCACGCTGTGGCGCACGGAGTAGTAGCGCAGCTCCTGG
>JAUIJO010000097.1 GCA_030431185.1 Gammaproteobacteria bacterium
CCAGTTCCTTCGGATTCTCGGCGGCCGTTTCGTTCAACCGGCGGGTCCAGCCGCTCGCCAGGCGATGGTCGGCGCCATCCCGCATGACCCGGACGGCCATGCGTCGCAGGTTGTCGATCAGGGCCAGCCGCAACATGATCGGGATGGCCCACAGTTCGCCCAGCTTCAGGGGCGTGGTCGCCTGGTACGCCATGACGAAGCGATCGAGGGTCGGTGCGTCGATGCGACCGTCGCCATGGGCGATGGCTTCGAGCGAGAGGTCGTAGACGCGCGGGAGCCCCGCCGACGGGCCCTGGCTCAGCGAGGGCAGCTCCCGGCTGTACCCCTTGGGCAGGTGGCGCCTGGCGGTGTGGATCTGCTCTTCGATCAGGTAGTAGTTGTCGAGCAGCCATTCGCCGGCGGGCGTGACCCGCATGCCGTCCTGCACCATCCGCGTCAGCAGGGTGTAGGCGTCGTCGAGCAGGCCTTCGTTCTCTTCCAGCCGTTCCAGCAGCCGCTCGGGACCCACGCGGGGGTTCAACTGGTGCAGGCGCGACAGCGTCCTGCCGTGCAGCTCCATCTGCTCGGCATTGAACAACTGGGAGCGAAGCGGCGCTTCGGTCCCCATGGGGCTGGGGATGGCGTCGCGCCGCCAGCGCCACAGGCGCCGACGCAGGCGCAGCCATCGACCGAAGATGTTCCATGGACTTGGCATCGGAGACCCGGGTATGGGCGAACGATCGCCGTGGGGGTCATCCTTGCATCGCGCCCCGGAGAGCGAGGTGAACGCGGGACCCGGGACGTAAAAAAGGCCGCCCGGATCGCGCCGGGCGGCCTGTTGCAGTGCGTGACGCGGGTCGGGTGCTTACTTCGTCCCGGCCGGTTCCGGCGTGCCGCCGGCGGCCGCGCCGTCGTCGGCTTCAGGCTTCAGGCCACGCTTGATCAGCAGGGGCTCGATCTGCGGATCGTGGCCGGCGAAGTCGCGGAAGATCTTCATGGCGTCCTGGCTGCCGCCCTGCGAGAGCAGGGTGCTGCGGAAGTGGTCGCCATTTGCGCGGGTCAGCCCACCGTGCTGCTTGAACCACTGCACGCTGTTGGCGTCCAGCACCTCGGACCAGATGTAGGCGTAGTAGCCGGCCGAGTAACCGCCCATGATGTGGCTGAAGTACGGGGTGCGGTAACGCGGCGGGACCGGCTTGTAGTCGATGCCGTCGGCGGCGAGCGCGTCGGCCTCGAACTTCATCACGCCCGACGCGTCCGGGACCTGCGAGGCGTTGATCTGGTGCCAGCGCTGGTCCAGCATCGCAGCGCCCAGGTATTCCGTGGTGGCGAAGCCCTGGTTGAACTTGGACGAGGCCAAGACCTTGTCGAGCAGCGCCTGCGGCATCGCCTCGCCGGTCTGGTAGTGCTTGGCGTAGTTGGCGAGGATCTCCGGCCAGTCGGCCCACATCTCGTTGACCTGCGAGGGGTACTCGACGAAGTCGCGCGGCACGCTGGTGCCGCTGAAGTAGGGGTACTTCACGTCCGAGAACATGCCGTGCAGCGCGTGGCCGAACTCATGGAACGCGGTGGTGACCTCGTCCCAGGTCATCAGGGTCGGGTCGCCTTCCGGCGGCTTCGGGATGTTGAGGTGGTTGGCGACCACCGGCTGGTCGCCGGTCAGGTCGGACTGCGACACGTAGGAGTTCATCCAGGCGCCGCCGCGCTTGGAGTCGCGCGCGTAGGGGTCGAAGATGAAGATCGCCAGCTGGCTGCCGTCCTCGTTGAAGACGTCGTAGGTCCAGGTGTCCGGGTGGTACTTGGGCAGGTCGGTGCGTTCCTTGAAGTCCAGGCCGTAGAGCTTGTGGGCGGCGAAGAACACGCCGTTCTCCAGCACGTTCTTCATCTCGAAGTAGGGCTTGAGCTGCGATTCGTCGAAGTTGTACTTCTCCGCGCGCACCTTCTCGGTGTAGTACGCCCAGTCCCACGGCTCGAGCTTGAAGCTGGCCTCGCCCTTGGCGGCCTGCTCCTTGTCGATCATCGCCTGCAGGTCGGCGCCCTCGCGGCGGGCGTTGGCGACCGCGGCGGGGGCGAGCTGCCCGAGCATGGCGTTGACCGCTTCCGGCGTCTTGGCGGTCTGGTCCTCCAGGCTGTAGGCGGCGTGGTTCGGGTAGCCCAGCAGCTTGGCGCGCTCGGCGCGCAGCTTCATGACCCGGGAGATGATCTCGCGGTTGTCGTACTCGCCGCCGTGGCTGCCGCGGACGACCGATGCCTCGTGGATGCGCTGGCGCAGGGCCCGGTTGGTCAGCTGCGACTCCGGGGGCTGGCCGGTGGTGTTGAGCAGGGTGATGACGTACTTGCCGTCCTTGCCCCGTTCCTTGGCGATGCGGGCCGCGGTCTGGATCTGCGCGTCGGTCAGGCCATCGAGCTGGGCCACGTCGTCGACCACGACGGCCGACGCGTTGACGTCCTTGAGCACGTTGTCGCTGAACTTCGTGCCGAGGTCGGCGAGTTCGGCGTTCATCGCCTTCAGCTTGGCCTTGTCGGCGTCGTCGAGCTTGGCGCCCGAGCGGACGAAGCCGGTGTGGTATCGCTCGATCAGGCGGACGCCCTCGGCGTCGAGGCCCAGGTCGTTGCGCTCCTTGAACAGGGTGTCGATGCGCTCGAACAGCTTGCCGTTGAGGTTGATCGCGTCGCCGTGGGCGGCGAAGCGGCTGGCGTAGTCGCTGCGCAGCTTGTTGCGCGCGTCGTTGGTATCCGTGCCGACGAGGTTGAAGAACACCGTGGTGGCGCGATCCAGCACCTGGCCGCTCTTTTCCATCGCGAGGATGGTGTTGTCGAAGGTCGGCGGCTCGGGATTGTTGGCGATCGCGTCGATTTCCTTCAGGTGCTGCGCCATGCCGTAGTCGAAGGCCGGGGCGAAGTCGCTGTCCTTGATCTTGTCGAACTGCGGGTAGTGCAGCGGCAGCGGGCTTTCGGACATGAACGGGTTGGAGCTCTGGGGCGTCATCGCGGTACCGGTGTCGGCGGACTGTGCATGGGCGGGGATGGCAATGGCGGCCACGGCCATGGCCAAGGCCAGCGCAAGAGGATGCTTCATCGGGTGGAACCTCGTCGTGAGTCAGTCCCCAGCCTAACGGATGAACCCGGGGGGAGCCCATGACGAAAGCCATGGGGGGCGCCATGTAACCGCCAGCCCCCTTGCCCCGAACCGGTCTGGAAAGCGATTGGCGCCCCCGCGCGCGCCCGGAGTGGCCCTTCCTGAACGGGGCCGCGCGCGTTGTCATGGGCAGGGCCATGCCCGCGGGCCCTGCGCATCCGCGGTCCGGCCCGGCGGTCAGCCCCATGCCCCCACTGTTTCCGGAACCTGGCGATCCCATGAAGAAACCGATGCGTTCCAAGGGCGTTGCCCTGGCCCTTTCGTTGATGCTGCAGGCCTGGGCGGGGTCCGCCTGGGCGGCGACGGCCTGCGACGTGGCCAGCGGGGCTCCGGTGGTGCCCCTCGTGGAGTTGTATACCTCCGAGGGGTGCAACAGTTGTCCGCCGGCCGACATCTGGCTCTCCGGGCTGGCGCGGCGCGAGGACGCGGCGGCGACGTCGATCCTGGCCTTCCACGTGGACTACTGGGACGACATTGGCTGGATCGATCGCTTCGGTGCCCCGGCCCATACGCGGCGCCAACGTGCACGGGTCAAGCTCGACCACGGCACGACGGTGTTCACGCCGCAGGTGATGATCGGTGCGGACACCCGGGTGGACTGGCGCGACGCAGGCAACCTGCGCCGGGCCCTGCGCGCCGCGCGTGCGACGCCGGCCCCGGTGTCGCTGGTGCTGCGGGCGGTGCCGGCGGCCGACCGAATCCGGGTCGGGGTTAAGGCCGAGCCCGTGCCGGGCGTCCGCGCCCGCGACGGGATGCTGTGGCTCGCGCTCTACCAGGATGGCCTGGACACCGACGTCCGGGCCGGCGAGAACCGGGGCAGGACCCTGCGCCACGACCGCGTGGTGCGTGTCCTCGAAGGCCCCTGGGCGGTCGGCAAGGCCCCCGTCGTGGGCGAGACCACGATCGAGTTCCCCGAGGGTGCCGATCCGGCGACGCTCGGTCTGGTCCTGTTCGCCGAATCGATCGACGACGGCAGCGGCTGGCAATCGCTCACCCTCCCACTGTCGGAGTGCGCACCTTAGCGGGGCCGGGCGCGCCCCCGGCCGCTGGCATTTGCCGTGCCCGGCGCTGTCCTCGGCGCCTTCCGGCGCCGCCCTGGCAGCGGCGCTTGCCGGGGGCGGGCGCTTGCTGCATGTTGGGGGGACGTCGTCAGCCCGATTCGTGAACGATGTCGGGGCGACTTCGATCCGCCGCGCGTCCACGGCCGTCGCGGCGCCCCTCATGGAAGGAACCGTAGAAGGAAATCCCCGATGCAGAATGCCGTCGTTTCCCTGTTCCTGCGCCTTCCCGTCCTTCCTGCGATATGCCTGGTCGCCATGCTCGCCGCGCCGGACCCGGCCCGGGCCGCCGAGACCGTGCGCTACGTGGCGCTCGTCGACGGGGGCAGGCAAGCGGGGCAGCAGGTCGTGCGGCGTGCGGACGATGGCACGGTGGACGTGGACTTCGTCTTCAAGGACAACGGCCGTGGACCGGAGCTGAAGGAGCGCTACACCCTGGCCGACGACGGCACGTTCAAGACGTACCGCGTGACCGGCACCTCCACCTTCGGCGCGCCGGTGGACGAATCATTCAACCTGGTCGACGGCATCGCCCGCTGGAAGTCGACCTCCGACGAGGGCCGCCAGGCGGTCGAGGGCGCGGGCCAGTACTCGCCCCTGTCGGGGACGCCGGCGACGCTGTCGGTCGCGATCCGCGCGCTGTCCGGGCGGCTGGATGGCCGCCTGCCCCTGATCCCAAGCGGCACGCTGACCATGCGTCCGGTGCAGACCGTCGAGGTGGGCGAGGGCGCGAAACGCCGGAAGGTGCAGTTGCTGGCGCTGACCGGCGTCGGCCTGACCCCGACCTTCGCCTGGGCGACCACGGGCGACGACCCGCGCCTGTTCGCCTTCATCGCACCGGGTTGGGTCCAGGTCATCGAGGATGGCTGGCAGTCCAGCGCCGATGCGCTCGAAGCCCGCCAGAAGACCGCCGAGGCCAGCGTGCTGGCGGAATTGCACGCGCGCCTCGCGCGCCCCGCGCGGGGCACCTTGCTGATCCGCAACGCCCGGGTATTCGACAGCGAGCACGCGCGCCTGGGCGAGGCCAGCGACGTGCTGGTGCGCGCGGGGCGGATCGTCTCCATCAGCGGTGCCGCGACCGAGCTTGCCCGGGCCGACCAGGTGGTCGACGCCGGCGGTCGCGTGCTGCTGCCGGGCCTGTTCGACAGCCATGCCCACGTCGGGCGCTGGGACGGCGGCCTCAACCTGGCCTCGGGCGTGACCAGCGTGCGCGACATGGGTAACGACAACGCGACCCTGCAGCAGGTCAAGCGCGATGCGGAAGCCGGGAAGCTGATCATGCCGCGCATCGTCGCCGCCGGATTCCTGGAGGGCGAAAGCGATTTCTCCGCGCGCAACGGCTTCGTGGTCAGCGACCTGGCCGGTGCGCGCGAGGCCGTGGACTGGTACGCGGCCCACGGGTATCCGCAGATCAAGATCTACAACTCGTTCCCGAAGGCCATCCTCGCCGACACCGTCGCGTACGCCCACGGCAAGGGCCTGCGCGTGAGCGGACACGTACCGGCGTTCATGCGCGCGCAGGACGTCATCGATGCCGGCTTCGACGAGATCCAGCACATCAACCAGCTGCTGCTGAACTTCTTCGTCACCGACACCACCGACACCCGCACCCTCGAGCGCTTCTACCTGGTCGCGGAGAAGACCGACGGGCTCGACCTGGACAGCGCGCCGGTGCGTGACTTCATCGCCAGCCTGGTCGAGCACGAGGTGGTGATCGACCCGACCCTGGCCACGTTCGAGTTCCTGCACCAGCGCGACGGCGAAATGTCGCCGATCGTCGCCGAGGTCGCCGACCACCTGCCGCCCGACATCCAGCGCAGCCGCCGCGCAGGCGAAATGGACATCCCCGACGACGAGACCGGGGCGCGCTACGACCGCAGCTTCGCCAAGCTGGTGGACTTCGTCGGGCGCGCGCATGCCGCGGGGGTGCCGGTGGTCGCCGGTACCGACGAGATGGTCGGCTTCACCCTGCAGCGCGAGCTGGAGCTGTACGTGCAGGCCGGCATGACGCCCTCCGAGGCGCTGCAGACCGCGACCTGGAACGGCGCCAGGTACGCACGCGTGCTCGACCAGCGAGGTTCGATCACCCCCGGCAAGCAGGCCGACCTCATCCTCGTCGACGGGGACCCGACCCGGGACATCCGGGACATCCGCAAGCTGGCCTTCGTGCTCCAGGGGGAGCGGGTCTACTACCCGGCGGAGATCCACGAGGCGATCGGGATCGAGCCGTTCGCCCAACCGGTCCGGTTCCAGCCCCCGGCGCGCTGATCCGGCCAGGGGCGGGGACCGCGGGCAGGGGCCCCGGCCGGCCTCCCCAAGGGTTGCATACGCCTTCGTACGCAGGCCTTAACGATGTTGTAACATCCTTCTGCCACGCGACCTCCCGCGGCGCGCCGACGCGCGCCCGGACCGTCAAGGGACGGTCCCCGAGAACCCGGTCCACCCCGCGCCTCCACGGGCATGCCCGCGCAAGACGCGGCGGACCGACATGCCGACCCGCCCCGGCCCGCGCTTTCGCGCCCGGGGCCCTGTCCAGCCAGTCCTCCCGACAAACCCTTGCCGAGACCCCTCATGACTGCCCATTGCACCCCGGTCCGCCCCGGACTTTCCCGCCACGCCCTGGCCGCTGCCGTCGCCGCCGCCCTGGTCCTTGCCCTGCCGGTCGCCGCCGCGGCGCAGGAGGCCGATCCGGTCGATCCCGCCACCACGGCCGACGCCAAGACCCTCGACACCCTGATGGTCACCGCACAGCGCAAGATCGAGAACGCGCAGGACGTGCCGATCTCCATCACCACCGTCGACCCCGAGAAGCTCGACGTGCTCAATTCCGGCGGCGGCGACGTGCGCGTCCTGTCGGGCCGCGTGCCGAGCCTCAACGTGGAGTCCTCGTTCGGTCGTGCCTTCCCGCGTTTCTACATCCGCGGCTATGGCAACACCGATTTCCGCCTCAACACCTCGCAGCCGGTTTCGCTCGTCTACGACGACGTCGTGCAGGAAAACCCGATCCTCAAGGGCTTCCCGATGTTCGATCTCGAGCAGGTCGAAGTCCTGCGCGGGCCCCAGGGCTCGCTGTTCGGCCGCAACAGCCCGGCCGGCGTGGTCAAGTTCGACTCGGTGCGCCCGTCGCAGGACATGGACGGCTACGCCAAGCTCGGCCTCGGCAGCGACAGCATGCTGAATTTCGAAGGCGCGGTCGGCGGCGGTGTCAGCGAGCGCTGGTCCATGCGCGCGTCGGCGATGTTCCAGCGCCGCGACGACTGGGTGGACAATACCTTCGACGGCCCCAACGACGGTTTCGAGGGCTATGACGAGTCCGCCGCACGCGTGCAGGCGCTGTTCGAGGGCGACGGTTTCGAGGCGCTGCTCAACGCCCACGCGCGCCATCTCAACGGCACCGCGCGCCTGTTCCGCGCCAACATCTTCAAGCCCGGCAGCAACGACCTGGTCGACGGCTTCGACGAGGACAAGGTCTCGCTGGACGGCTACAACCATTCGGAGCTCGACAGCGAGGGCGCCAGCGCACGCCTGAGCTGGGACCTGGGCGGCTATACCCTGCATTCGATCACCGGCTACGAGTCGGTGGAGACCTACAGCCGCGGCGACGTCGACGGCGGTTACGGCGCGTCCTTCCTGCCCGATTCGGGCCCCGGGGTGATCCCGTTCGCCTCGGAGACGGCCGACGGCATCCCCGACCACTCGCAGTGGACCCAGGAAATCCGCCTCGAGTCCGACACCGGCACCGCCTTCGACTGGCAGGCCGGCCTGTTCTATTTCGCCGAGGACTATGACGTCGAGAGCTTCAGCTACGACTCGCTCAATGGCGGTGCCCAGGACGGCTACCAGCGCGTGCGCCAGACCAACGACTCCTGGGCCGTGTTCGCCGCGGCCACCTGGGAGGTCAGCCCCGCGTTCCAGCTGCGTGGCGGCCTGCGCTACACCTGGGACGAGAAGGAGCTGACGGTCGAAGAGTACTGGAACACGGGCTTCGTTCCCTGCGTCCTGGAAGGCAAGTGCACCCTCGACCAGCTCGCCGCGCTCGAGCCGGACGGCGACCTGTCGGCCTCGCCCGAGGACAAGAAGCTGAGCTGGGACCTGTCGGGCACCTACGCCTTCAACGACGACGTCAAGCTCTACGGTCGCGTCGCCACCGGCTACCGCGGCAGCAGCATCCAGTCCGCCGGCGCCTTCAACGCCAAGTCGGTGGCCGACCCGGAAACCTCCACCTCGTTCGAGGTGGGCGTCAAGGCCGACCTGTGGGAGCGCCGCGCGCGCCTCAACGCGGGCGTCTTCTACTACGAGGTCAAGGACCAGCAGCTGACCGCCGTGGGCGGCGCCTCGAACGCCAACATCCTGCTCAACGCCGAACGCAGCACCGGCCAGGGCTTCGAGGTGGATTTCCAGGCCTACCTGACCGACGGCCTGCTGCTGACCCTGGGAAGCAGCTACAACGACACCGAGATCAAGGACGACGACCTGGCCGTGGCGGTATGCGCGGCCTGCACCGTGACCGATCCGCTCGACGCGACCGGCAGGGCGCTGATCGATGGCAACGCCTTGCCGCAGGCGCCGAAGTGGACCCACAACCTGACCCTGCGCTGGGGCGTGCCGATGGGCAACGATGGCGAGTTCTACGCCTTCACCGACTGGTCGTACCGCAGCGAGGTGAACTACTTCCTGTACGACTCCAGGGAGTTCACCGGCAAGCCGCTGGTGGAAGGCGGCCTGCGGGTGGGCTACAACTGGGCGTACGGCAAGTACGACGTCGCGCTGTTCGGACGCAACATCCTCGACGAGGTGCAGGCGGTGGGCGGCATCGACTTCAACAACCTGACCGGCTTCATCAACGAGCCGCGCGTGGTCGGCGTGGAGTTCAAGGCCGCCTTCTGACCCGGGATCCCCGACCCATGGCAGCAAGCGAACGCAGGGCACGCCCCGGCGTTCGCGTTCGCGGCGTCCGCGACGGGTCCCCGGGGCGCTATGCTGTGGCCTTGCCCCGCACAGAGGACGCGATCGCATGACCACCGCCTTCGATTTCAATGCCGTCGACATCGACGGGCGCGAGCAGTCGCTCGATGCCTACCGGGGCAAGGTGCTGCTGGTCGTCAACGTCGCGTCCAAGTGCGGCTTCACGCCGCAGTACGAAGGCCTGGAGAAGCTCTGGCGGGAATTCGCCGAAAAGGGGCTGGTGATCCTGGGTTTCCCCTGCGACCAGTTCGGGCACCAGGAGCCCGGGAGCGAGTCGGAGATCAAGGATTTCTGCTCGCTGACCTACGACGTGACCTTCCCGATGTACGCCAAGGTCGACGTCAATGGCGACGCCGCCCATCCGCTGTGGAAGTGGCTCAAGGACGAGAAGGGCGGCTTCCTCGGCATCGATGCCATCAAATGGAACTTCAGCAAGTTCCTGGTCGGTCGCGACGGACACGTGATCAAGCGCTACGCGCCCACCGACAAGCCGGGCTCGCTGGCTAGCGACATCCAGGCGGCCCTGGGAGGCTAGGAGAGGCCGATGAGTGGCAGGGAACGCCCGTACTCCATCCGCTTCGATGCGGGGCGCAGCATGCTTCGCGCCCATGTCACGGGCGTCAACGGCACGTTCGAGACGTCGCTGGGCTACTGGCTCGAGATCGCCGCGGAAGTGCGGCGGGTCGGACCGGAAAGCCTGCTCGTGGTCGACGACATGAGCGGCGAGGTGCCCCCGGCCGAACAGCTGGCCCGGCTCGTCGAGGAGCTCATGCACCAAGGCTTCGAAGGCGTCCGGGTGGCTTACGTCGAATCGGATCCCGAGCAGATTCCCGAGGTCGAAGTGGCCGAGCTCCATGCCCGCGAGCGTGGGTATGCCTTCCGCGTGTTCGGCGATGAAGCCTCGGCGAGGGTCTGGCTACAGTACGGCGACAGCTGAAGGCCTGGTGTCAGCCGCCCGGCGGGCGCGCCAGCACTTCCGGAGGCAACAGCGCGAGGATTTCCTGCGAGAAGTCGGTCAGCATGGCTTCGGAGTAGCCCTGATGGACATGGGCGATGCGGCCGTCGCGTCCGATGACGAACATGTTGGGCAGGACGGAGACGCCGTAGCGTTCGCCCACCTTTCCACGGGCATCGTGCACCCAGATCACGCCGAGGTCCCGGTTGGCGCGCAGGACCGACAGGAAGTCCCGTCGCGGCTCCTTGAGGTTGATGGCGACCACTTCGAGGTGGTCGCGTCCCACGATCTTCTGTAGCCGGTCGAGGACGGGCAGTTCCTTTCGGCAAGGGCCGCACCACGAGGCCCAGAAGGTGACGATGAGTACCTTGTCGCGGTACTGGCTCGCCAACAGCTCGTTTCCGTTGCGGTCGCTGCCCAGCGCATCGGGAGGCAGGTCACCCGGTTCGGGCTGGATGGATTCGGCCGCCGTGGCGGTGAGCGCGAACAGACAGAGCAGCAGGCCCATGCACGAGGCGCGGCTGAAGATTGGCATCGGTGTCCCCGGGTTCGTCCATGACTGCCCGAAGCATATGGATTTTCGGGACCGTGTCGAGCCCGGTATGGGACGGCCTGGC
>JAUIJO010000098.1 GCA_030431185.1 Gammaproteobacteria bacterium
ATGAACAGGTCGGACGCCTTCTGGTGCGCCATCAGTTTGAGGAACGAGGTGAAGTCGATGGTGCTCATTGCTTGGCTCCTGTGGAGCCGGGAGTCGGGAATGGGGAATGGGGAATCGTTCAAAAGCAAGGCCGCCACTGGCGGACCCTACCGGGACGCCGTAGCGCTCCCGCCTTTTCTCGATTCCCTATTCCCTATTCCCTATTCCCGGTTGATCAATCAAACAGCCGCTTGTCCTTGGCGTATTCGCGGGCCTGCTGGCGGGCGATCTGGCCGCGCTTGACGAGGTCCTGCAGGTGCTGGTCGAGGGTCATCATGCCGTGCTGCTGGCCGGTCTGGATCGCCGAGTACATCTGCGCGACCTTGTCCTCGCGGATCAGGTTGCGGATGGCGGGGATGCCGACCATGATTTCCCAGGCCGCGGTACGACCGCCGCCGACTTTCTTGAGCAGCGCCTGCGAGATGACCGCGCGCAGGGATTCCGACAGCATCGAGCGCACCATCGGCTTCTCGCCGGCGGGGAACACGTCGATGATGCGGTCGACGGTCTTGGCCGCCGAGCTGGTGTGCAGGGTGCCGAACACCAGGTGTCCGGTTTCCGCGGCGGTCAGCGCCAGGCGGATGGTCTCGAGGTCGCGGAGCTCGCCGACCAGGATGTAGTCCGGGTCCTCGCGCAGCGCCGAACGCAGCGCCTCGTTGAAGCCGTGGGTGTCGCGGTGCACCTCGCGCTGGTTGATCAGGCACTTCTGCGAGGTGTGCACGAACTCGATCGGGTCCTCCACCGAGAGGATATGGCCGTATTCGCTCTTGTTGATGTGGTCGATCATCGCCGCCAGCGTGGTCGACTTGCCCGAACCGGTCGGTCCGGTCACCAGGATCAGGCCCTGCGGCTGGTCGATGAGCTCGCGGAAGATGCGCGGGCAGCCCAGGTCTTCCAGGGTCAGCACTTCGGACGGAATGGTACGGAACACCGCGCCGGCGCCACGGTTCTGGTTGAACGCGTTGACGCGGAAACGCGCCAGGCCAGGGATCTCGAACGAGAAGTCGACTTCGAGGAATTCCTCGAAATCGCGGCGCTGCTTGTCCGACATGATGTCGTAGACGAGCGCGTGGACCTGCTTGTGCTCCAGCGCCGGGATGTTGATGCGCCGGACGTCGCCATCGACGCGGATCATCGGCGGCAGGCCGGCCGACAGGTGAAGGTCGGAAGCCTTGTTCTTGACCGAGAACGCCAACAGCTCGGCGATATCCATGCGTGCACCCCTACACTGCGGGACGACGCCGGTTGGCGCCGTCGACTGGAACGATGTTACCCCTGCGGGCAGTATAGCCCCGTACCGGCGACGTAAATCAACGACTCGGACGCCGGGCAGTCCACAACTGTGGCCTCGATCCCAGCCTTGCGGATGCCGGGCCATCGATGACCCGACAATTCCGGTTTCGACAGGATTCCAGACCGTGCCAGCACCCCCTCGAAGCGATGCGCTGCGCGCGACCCTCCTCGCCATGGAGAACGCGGCCGCGGCGGTGCATCGGCCAGTGCCGCGCCTGCTCGCGGTCGCCAAGACCCAGCCCGCGACGGCCGTGGCCGCCCTGCTGGACGATTGGCGGCGCCTGGATCCGGACGCGCGCCCGGCGCTGGGCGAGAACTACGTGCAGGAAGCCGCGGAGAAGCGACGGGCCCTGCCCGGGGACGACATCGAGTGGCACCTGATCGGCCACCTGCAGTCGAACAAGGCCCGCGAGGCGGCCGAGCTGTTCGACTGGGTGCAGACGGTCGACCGCGCCAAGCTGGTCGCCGCCCTCGCCCGCCATCGCCCCGCCGAGCGCGCGCCCCTGGACGTGCTGATCCAGGTGAACATCGACAACGAGGCCAGCAAGCACGGTTGCGCGCCGGCGGACATCGATGCGCTGTCGGATGCCGTGGCGGCGGAGTCGCGACTGCGCCTGCGGGGCCTGATGGCGATCCCGGCGCCCACCTCGGACCCCGAGCGCCAGCGCGCGTCGTTCAGGCGGATGAACGCGCATTTCCTGGCATTGCAGGCGCGTCACCCCGGCGTCGATACCCTGTCGATGGGCATGAGCGGCGACTACCCCCAGGCGATCGCCGAAGGCGCGACGATGGTGCGCATCGGGTCGGCATTGTTCGGCGCACGCGCCGCCCGGCCTTGAGCCGGGCCCCGTGCCCGGGGTTGATGCCAGCGCGATCGGCGCCATGTCATGCCCCGTGATTCCGCTTTCCTGCGCCCCGCATCGGCGCACACTGTTCCGAACCAGGAGGACCCCATCCCCATGACGACCCCCACCATTGCCTTCATCGGCGGCGGCAACATGGCCCGCAGCCTCATCGCCGGCCTGATCGGCCAGGGCACCGACCCGTCCCGCGTGCGCGTGGCCGAGCCGGTCGAGGTCCAGCGCGAGGCCCTGCGCAACGATTACGGCGTGCAGGCGTTCGCGACCGCGGCCGAGGCGACGGAGGGCGCGTCGGTATGGATGTTCGCGGTCAAGCCGCAAGTCATGCGCAGCGTCTGCGCGGACCTGACCGACCGCGCGCGCGCCGAACATCCCCTGGCCGTCTCGGTCGCCGCCGGCATCACCTCCTCCCAGCTCGACCGCTGGCTCGGCGGCGAGACCGCGGTGGTGCGGACGATGCCCAACACCCCGGCCCTGCTCGGCGCCGGGATCACCGGGCTGTTCGCCAACGCGCGCGTCAGTGCCGACCAGCGCGACACCGCGGAAGCGGTGCTGGCCACGGCCGGCGAGACCGTCTGGATCGAGGACGAAGCGCAGATGGACGCGGTCACCGCCGTCTCGGGCAGCGGCCCGGCCTACATCTTCCTGCTGGCCGAGGCCATGCAGGCCGCCGGCGAGGCCCAGGGCCTGCCCGCCGAGACCGCGCGCCAGCTGGCCGCGCAGACCCTGCTGGGCGCGTCGCGCATGCTGACCGAATCCGGCGAGCCGGCCGACGTGCTGCGCAAGCGGGTCACCTCGCCGGGCGGCACCACCCAGGCCGCGATCGAAACCTTCGAGTCGGGCGGCCTGCGCGAGCTGGTCGACAAGGCCGTCGCGGCGGCCGCGCGTCGTGGTGGCGAACTCTCGGCCGCGAACGACTGAGGACGGCCATGCACCTGCCCGGCACACCGACCAAGCACGCGTCCCTGGCCCTCCTGCTGGGCGCGCTCGCGCTCAGCGCGGGCTGCGGTCGCGAGGCCTCCACGCCCACCAGCGCGAGCGCGCATGCCGACGCGACGACCCAGGAGGCGGTCGCCAGCCTCGGCGACGCGCGCGTGCGCGCCAGCGTGGTGCCGACCGCGCGCATCGGCGAGGCCGTCGCCCGCCAGTACGGGATCGAGCCGTCGGCGGACACCGTGCTGTTGCTGGTCGGGGTCCGCACGGGGCCGGAAATGGACGAGACCGCCCTGCCTGCCTCGATCGCCGCGACCGTCCAGGACCTGCGCGGCGTCAGCCAGCAGCTGGAACTGCGCCGGATCGACAACGGCGGACTGATCGACTACGTCGGCACCGCCCGGGTCGCCGCGCCCGACAGCCTGCGCTTCGACATCCAAGTCACGCTTGGGGACGGGCGCCGCACGGAGTTGCGCTTCAGCCGCGACATCTACCCGGAGTGACCGCGTCCGCCGGGCTCATGCCGAGCGACGGCCCCAGGCCTGGATGTGGCCTGCGAGCGCGCGCACGCCCTCGGTGAGCGCCGCCGGTCCGGGCTGCAGGATGATCGGCGACTTGATCTCGTGCAGTTCGCCGTCGCGCACGGCGGGGATGGCGTCCCAGCCGGGTCGCGCGGCGACCTTTCCAGGCTGGAACTTCTTGCCGCACCAGGAGCCGAAGATGATGTCGGGCGCGCGCCGGATCACCTCGGCGGGGTCCTCGAGGATCCGCGCCTTCGCCAGCGGCTCGGCGGCGCGCTCCGGGAACACGTCGTCGCCCCCGGCGATGCGGACCAGTTCGGCGACCCAGCGGATGCCGGTGATCGGCGGGTCGTCCCATTCCTCGAAATAGACGCGGGGCCGCCGGGGCAGCCGCGCGGCCTCGCGCTCGATCGCGTCCAGCCCCTGCGCCAGTTCGTCGGCCCAGGCCTCGGCGCGCGCGCCGGCGCCGACCATCGCCCCGAGCCGGCGGATGTAGTCGAGGATGCCGTCGACGCTGCGATGGTTGCTGATCCACACTTCGACGCCGTGGCGGATCAGCTCGGCGGCGATATCGGCCTGGATGTCGGAGAAACCGACGACGAAATCCGGTTCGAGTTTCAGTATCTCGCCGATCTTCGCGCTGGTGAACGCGCTGACCTTGGGCTTTTCGCGGCGCGCCACCGGCGGCCGCACGGTGAAGCCGCTGATGCCGACGATGCGGTCCTGTTCGCCGAGCGCGTAGAGGGTTTCGGTGGGTTCTTCGGTCAGGCAGACGATGCGGCGAGGACCCACGCTCACGGATACAGCATCCGCTGCGACCAGTCGCCGACCGGATCGCATTCGTAGAGCTGGCGTTCGTGCAAGCGGAAATCGGCCCCGTACCAGAACTCGATCGCCTCCGGCCGCACGCGCAGTCCGGTCCAGCGGGCGGGTCGCGGCACCTCGCGTCCCTCGAACTCCTGGTCGACCTGGGCCAGGCGTTGCTCGAAGGTCTCGCGCGACTCCAGCGTCTCGGACTGCTTCGAGGCCCAGGCGCCCAGTTGGCTGCCACGCGGGCGGCTGGCGAAATAGGCGTCGGCCTCCTCGTCCGAGACGCGCTCCACCGGGCCTTCGATGCGGACCTGCACGCCATGGCGGACGCGCGGCCAGTGGAACAGCAGCGCGGCGTGCGGGTTGGCCTGCAACTCCAGTCCCTTGCGGCCGTCGAGATGGGTGTAGAACACGAAGCCGCGCGCATCGTGGGCTTTCAGCAGCACGGTGCGCACCGAGGGCCGCGCGTCGCGGTCCGCCGTCGCCACGGCCATCGCGGTGGGATCGGGCTCGCCGGCGGCGCGCGCCTCCTCGAACAGGGTGTCGAAAGTGGCCAGGGCTTGCTCAAGCAGGTTCGACGCGCTCATCGGGGGGCACCGTGGATCGGGGACCCCAGAGCCTAACGCCCGTCCCCGCCCGCGAACAGACCCCGGTCTCCACGCCGGGGCCTTCGGCGCCAGGCCGATGCGACGGGTCCGGCGCGCGGGCGCGGTGGCCTACAATCGGCGGATGAATCCCTCGCCCAACCTGGTCCTGGTCGGCCCGACAGGCGCCGGCAAGTCCCATCTCGGCCCGCCGCTGGCGGCGCATTTCGGCCTGCGCCTGCTCGACCTCGACCAGGAGATCGAACGCGAGGCCGGCATGAGCGTGGGCGCGATCTTCGACCGCCTCGGCGAGGCGGCGTTCCGCGAGCGCGAGCACGCCATGCTGCACGCGCTGCTCCGCCGGGACGGGATCGTGCTGGTCACCGGGGGCGGCGCGGTGCTCGACCCGCGCAATCGCCAGCGCATGCGCGAACAGGGCTTCGTGGTGCACCTGCAGGTCACGCCCGCCCAGCAACTGGCGCGCCTGGTGCACGATCGCAGCCGGCCGCTGCTGGCGCGCGACGACCGCGAGGCCGTGCTCGAGACGATGGCGCGCATCCGCACGCCGCTGTACGCCGAGGTCGCCGACCTCGCGTTCGATACCGGCGACCACGATGCCGCCACCGCGGCGCAGGCCCTGGTCGAGGCACTGGACACCCTCTGGAATCGCAATGGAGTTCCTGCATGACGGCAATGCACACGGTCGAGATCGGTGGCACCGCGCCCTACGCGATGCGCATCGGCCCGGGCCTGCTGGAGGATGGCACCACGCTCGCGGGCGCGGTGCGCGGGCGCCATGTGCTGCTGGTGAGCGACGGCAACGTGGCGCCGTTGTACGCCGATGCCGTCGAGGCCGCGCTGCGCGCCGCGCGCCCCGGCCTGGGCATCGCGCGCTTCGTCATGCCCCCCGGTGAGCACGAGAAGACCCTCGCCCGTTTCGGCGAATGCCTGGATGCGCTGGCCACGCTGGGCGCGACCCGCGACGCGGCGGTGCTGGCCCTGGGCGGTGGGGTGATCGGCGACCTCGCCGGCTTCGCGGCGGCCTGCTGGATGCGCGGCATCGACGTGGTCCAGCTGCCCACCTCCCTGCTGGCGATGGTCGACTCCTCGGTCGGCGGCAAGACCGCGGTCGACCTGCCCAGCGGCAAGAACCTGGTGGGGGCGTTCCACCCGCCCCGCGCGGTGTTCGCCGACACCAACGTCCTTCGCAGCCTGCCCGACCGCGAGCTGCGCGCGGGCCTGGCCGAAGTCGTCAAGTACGGGGCGATCTTCGATGCCGGTTTCCTGGACTGGCTGGAGGCCCATGCTGGGGCCCTGCTGGCCCGCGAGGATGCCGCCATCGCCGAGGCGGTCGCGCGCAGTTGCCAGTACAAGGCCGACGTGGTGGAACGCGATCCCTTCGAGCACGGCGACCGTGCGCTGCTCAACTTCGGCCATACCTTCGGACATGCGATCGAGACCGAGCAAGGCTATGCGGGCGCGACCGGCGATGGCCTCAACCACGGCGAGGCCGTCGCGGTGGGCATGGTACTCGCCGCGCGCCTCTCGGCACGCCAGGGCCTCGCGCCGGAGGCCGACACCGAGCGCCTGCGCGGCCTGCTCGCGCGCCTGGGGCTGCCGGTCGAGCTGCCCGCGGGGCTCGACCCCCGGGCCCTGCTCGCGCGCATGCGCCTGGACAAGAAGGCCGATGCGCAGGGCCTGCGCTTCATCCTGTGGGACCGTGCCGGCGCCGCCCGCGTGGTGCGCGACGTGCCCGACGCGGCCGTGCTGGATGCGCTGGTCGGCTGAGCGGGCAGCTTCACGTTCCGCTGCGGGGACGATCACGTCGCCCGGCCTGTCTCGGCGGCGGCCGGGGCACTACAATGGACGGTCATGCGCCTGCTGATGCAACAACGAGCCGACGGCGACGAGGCCCCCCGCTTCGTGCAGCTGTTCCTGCAACCCGACCTGCTCGGGGGGTATACGCTCGTGCGCGAGTCCGGCCACATCGGCGGGCGCAGCAGCGTGCGTCGCGAGCAGTTCCTGGACCAGGACAGCGCCCTCGCGGCGCTGGAACGCGTCCGCGACCAGCAGCTCAAGCGCGGCTTCCAGTTGATGTTTACCCAAGGCGCGCCCGCCCCCCGCTAGTCCCGCCGCCCTCCCCCGACGGGAGCCGGCCCCAGTCCACGAGCCTTGCCATGCCAGCGACACCCCTGAAGAACGACCGATTCCTGCGCGCCCTGCGCCGCGAGCCCGTGGACCGGACGCCGGTGTGGCTGATGCGGCAGGCCGGTCGTTACCTCCCCGAGTACCGCGCGACGCGTGCCGAGGCGGGCAGCTTCCTCGCGCTGGCGAAGAATCCCGAACTGGCCTGCGAGGTGACGCTGCAGCCCTTGCGCCGCTACCCGCTCGACGCGGCGATCCTGTTCTCGGACATCCTCACCATTCCCGATGCGATGGGCCTGGGCCTGTATTTCGCCGAGGGCGAGGGGCCCAAGTTCACCCATCCGGTGCGCACGCCCGCCGACATCGCCCGCCTCGCGGTGCCCGACATGGAAGGCGAGCTGCGCTATGTCATGGACGCGGTCCGCACCATCCGCGCCGCCCTTGACGGCAGCGTGCCGTTGATCGGGTTCTCCGGCAGTCCCTGGACGCTGGCCTGCTACATGGTCGAAGGCGGCGGCAGCAAGGACTTCGCGCGGGTCAAGTCGCTGGCGCTCAACCATCCCGAGGCGATGCACCAGCTGCTCTCGGTCACCACCGATGCCGTGATCGCGTACCTGTCGGCACAGCGCGCCGCCGGTGCGCAGGCGCTGCAGGTGTTCGACACCTGGGGCGGCGTGCTGTCGCCGCGCATGTACCGCGAGTTCTCGCTGCGTTACCTGCAGCGCATCGCCAGCGAGCTCGAGCGCGGCGAGGGCCGTGAACGCACGCCCCTGATCCTGTTCGGAAAGGGCAACGCCGCCTACCTGGAAGACCTGGCGGCGACGGGTGCCGAGGGCGTCGGTGCCGACTGGCTGGTCGACCTGGGCGAGGCGGCCCGCCGTACCGGCGGCAAGGTCGCGGTGCAGGGCAACCTGGACCCGGTGACGCTGTATGCCGATCCCGATGCGATCCGGCGCGAAGTCGGACGGGCACTCGACAGCTGGCGCGACGGCAATGGCGGCTCGCGGGAAGGCCATGTCTTCAACCTGGGCCATGGCATGTCGCCTGACATGGATCCGGACCACGTCGGCGTACTGGTGGACGCCGTGCACCGCCTCAGCGCGCGCTAGGCGCGACGCGCCCCGCCGCCGCGATCCGACGCGGGAATCCCGGAGCCGCCGCCCTTCCCGGGTCGGCGGCTTCGTCCTGCATGCGGGCCGGATCATCGCGTCGGCCCGAGCCCTCAGTGGTGGTCGTGGCCTCCGGCCGCGTCGTCTCCGTCGCCGGGCCCGGTGGCGCCCAGGCCGCGCACGTCGAACTCGACCTGCTGCTCGCCCGCGTGTTCGAAGACCAGCGTCGCGGTGACCGTGTCGCCCTCCTGGAACGGCTGGACGGGCTGCATGAACATCAGGTGGTAGCCGCCCG
The DNA here is from genome assembly GCA_030431185.1 of Gammaproteobacteria bacterium. GTDB lineage: Bacteria > Pseudomonadota > Gammaproteobacteria > Xanthomonadales > Xanthomonadaceae > Marilutibacter. Next base: position 8,590 of record JAUIJO010000098.1, read on the forward strand.
GCTTGAGCACGACTTCGCCACCGGCGGGGATCACCAGGCCGTCGACGAGCGGGCGCATCTGCATCACGCCGTCGACCTCGCGCATCTCATGCACGTCCACGCTGCCGGCGGCCGGGCTGCTGAGCGACAGCAGGCGATCGTCCTGGTCGCCGCCGTTGCGGATCGTCATGAACCCGCCCGCGACCCGGGCGCCCGGCGGCATCGCCCGGCTCCAGGCATCGCTGACGGCGATGCCGCGGGTCGCGCCGGGGACCCCGGCATCGACCGGGATCGCGGACTCGGCGTTCGTGCCGCGGCTCTCGGGCGTCGGGGCGTCCTGCGAGGGCGTGCAGGCGGCCAGCAGGGTCGACAGGACGGCAAGGGGAACGAGGGTGCGTTTCATGAATCCTCCCGGGACTCGAACAGAAGAAGAGAGTGACGCGGGCCGTGCGCGGTCCGCAACACCAGGGACGCCAGCAGGCATCCCCAGCCGATCAACCAGATGCCGATGGCGAAGTGGAACAACAGCGCGCTCATCGACGTGCCTCCTTGCCCAGGGCGTGCCACGCATGCTCGCCCAGGTACAGCAACGCCGCCGTGATCGCCAGCATCGGCAGGAACACGAAGGCGACCCCGGCGGCCCAGCGCAGGCCCGTGGGCCACGGCGAATGGACCGCCGGCGGGGCGCCAACGCCGCCGGGCGGGCGGCGACGCCACCATGCCATCAACCCGGTCACGCACAGCCCGCTCAATGCCGCCGCGAGCAGCGTGTTCAACCAGGGACTGAGCCGGCCGAAGAAACGGCCTTCATGGATGTCCACGCCGGTGGCGACGCCCTTGGCCACCAGGGGGAAATCGCCCCAGTCGGCCCCGCCGACGGTCCGTGCGCTGGCACGGTCCAGCAGGACGTAGCGGGCCTGCGACGCGCGCGCCTTCAGGTTGCGTACCGACACGGCCGAGCCGGGCGGCCCGTCGACGAGACGAAACACCAGGTCGCCGTCCAGGCCATCGGCACGGGCCTGTTCGAGCAGTTGTTGCAGCGAGGCCGTTCGCGCGGGTCGCGCGCCAGTCTCCGGCACGAACACCGGTGCGAAGCCTGCCGCCGCCGGCATCTGCTGTCCGATCGCCTGCTGCAGGGGCTTGAACAGCACGCTGCCCCAGAAGTGCGTCCACGGAAGCGCGGTGAGCAGGAACAGTACGATGAGGATCGAGAACCAGGCGGCGATGCAGGCATGCAGCTCACGCCAGAACAGGCGCGGCCCGCCATGCAGCCGGGGCCAGAGTGCCGCATGCCAGCGACGGCCATCCCGCGGCCACCACAGGTAGAGCCCGGTCAGCACCATGACGATGGCCAGGCTGGCGCCAAGTTCCAGCAGCCAGCTGCCGGGATTGCCCAGCGGCCAGCCACCATGGAGCCTGCGCGTCCAGCCGGGCGTCCATTGCGCCGGCGACAGGACCCCAAGCAGGCGGCCGTCGCGGGGATCCACGAACGCCGCGGATGCCAGGCCGCCGTCCGCGAACGTGACCCGGGTGGCGCGTCCCGGCTCACCGGGCACGAGGATGTCGGCGATCCGGCCCGGCACCGCATCCCGCGCCGCCGCCACCTGCAGGTCGAGGGCGATGGCGGGGCCCTCGTCCTCGACGACGCGCAGCTCGGGGTGCATGGCATCCACCCATGCCTCCGACCACAGGTAGGCGGTGCCGGTCAGGGATTGCCACAGGACGAAAGGCACCACGACGATCGCGGCCAGGAAGTGCCAGCGCCAGGCCCGACGGCGCATCGCCGCCGACGGCCCCCTCGGCGCGGCGTTCATTGCCATGCCCACTGCAGGCCGGCGTAGACCGACCGCCCGTCGCCCGGCAGGAACTGGGCCGAGTCCTGTCCGCCGGCGTCGGCGATCACGCCGGTGGTGGAAATCCACTTGCGGTCCGCCAGGTTGCGGGCGTCGACGAACCATGAGGCCCCCGAGCCGATATCGCCGCCCAGTTTCAGGCCCAGCAAGGCGTAGCCCGGAGCGGTGAACGTGTTGGCATGGTCGATGTAGTAGTCCTGCGGCACCCATTCGACGTGGGGCGCCACGTGGAAGGCGGGACCCGGCGACCAGCGCAGGGCCATGCGCAGTTGCTGGAGCGGC
>JAUIJO010000334.1 GCA_030431185.1 Gammaproteobacteria bacterium
CTCCCTGCATGAGCGCCTCTCGGCGACCCTGGAGATCCTCGGCGAGCGGATCGACCTGCTGGGACTGGCCAAGGCCGCGCGTGGCATGGCGCGCCCGGACGCGGCCACCCGCGTGGCCGACATCGTGCTGGACGGCATCGCCCCCCAACCCCTCGAGAAGGAGACGGCCGCATGAGCGCGACCGTGCGCAGCCGCCGGCTGCAACACCATGGCGACCCGGCCCGCTCGGGCGCCGACGGGCAGCCTTCGCGCGTGCATTTCGTCGGCATCGGCGGCACCGGCATGAGCGGCATCGCCGAAGTCATGTCGACGCTGGGCTACCGGGTGTCGGGCTCGGACATGGCGGACAACGCGGTGACCCGCCGCCTGCAGTCGCTGGGCATCACGGTCCATCGGCAGCACATCGCGTCCAACGTGCTGGGCGCGGACTGCGTGGTGGTGTCGAGCGCCATCAAGGCGGACAACGCCGAGCTCATGGAGGCGCGTTCGCAGCGCATCCCGGTGGTCCCACGTGCCGAGATGCTCGCCGAGTTGATGCGCTTCAAGCGCGGCATCGCGGTGGCCGGCACCCATGGCAAGACGACCACCACCTCGCTGACCGCCAGCGTCCTGGGCGAGGGTGGGGTGGATCCGACCTTCGTGATCGGCGGACAGCTGCTGGCCGCCGGCGCGAACGCACGCCTGGGCACGGGCGACTGGCTGGTCGCCGAGGCAGACGAGAGCGACGGCAGCTTCCTGCGCCTGAACCCGCAGGTCGCGGTGATCACCAACATCGACGCCGACCACCTGGAGAACTACGGCGGCGAGTTCGCCCAGGTCCAGGCGGCGTTCGAGGAGTTCATGCACCGGCTGCCGTTCTATGGGCTGGCGGTGCTGTGCATCGACGACGCGGAAGTCGCCGCGCTGGCCGACAAGACCCCGCGCCACGTGATGACCTATGGCACCCACCCCGAAGCCGACGTGCGCGCCGAGGACGTCCGCCAGCAGGGTCCGAACATGCACTTCGTGCTATGCCTGCCGGATGCCACGCATACGCCGGTCGAGCTGGCGCTGCCGGGGCACCACAACGTCCTCAACGCGCTGGCCGCGTCGGCGGTGGGCTGGCAACTGGGCGTCGAGCCCGATGCGATCGCCCGCGCACTCAAGGGCTTCGCCGGCATCGGCCGCCGCTTCAACCTGCTGGGCGAGCTGGCCACCCCGGGCGGTGCCCGGGTCCAGGTCGTCGACGACTACGGCCACCACCCCAAGGAGCTCGAGGCGGTGTTCGCCGCGGCCCGGGGCGGTTGGCCCGAACGTCGACTGGTGGTCGCGTTCCAGCCCCATCGCTACTCGCGCACGCGCGATCTCTTCGACGAGTTCGCCGCCGTGCTGTCCTCCGTCGACGCGCTGGTGCTGACCGAGGTCTATCCGGCGGGCGAGGCCCCGATCATGGGCGCCGATGCCAAGTCGCTGGCCCGTGCGATCCGTGCGCGGGGGCGCATCGATCCCGTCGTGGTCGCCGCCGCCGGCGACCTGTCGGCGCTGCTGCCCGACGTGCTCGAGGATGGCGACCTGCTGCTGGTGATGGGCGCCGGCGACATCGGCCACGTGGCGCAGGACCTGTTGGCCCGCGGCTTCCAGGGGGGCGACGCATGAGCAACACCCTGCCGGCGCCCCGCTTCGATGATCCGGCCGTGTTCGGGCGGGTCGCCGTGCTGATGGGCGGGACCAGCGCCGAGCGCGAGGTGTCGCTCGATTCCGGGCGGAACGTGCTGGAAGCGCTGGCGTCGCGTGGCATCGATGCCTTCGCCGTCGATGGCATCCATGCCCTGGTCGAGGCCATCCGCGACGGCCGTGTCGATCGCGTGTTCAACATCCTGCATGGCAACAAGGGCGGTGGCGAGGACGGCGTGCTGCAAGGCCTGCTCGACGCACTCGGCGTGCCCTACACCGGTCCCGGGGTGCTCGGCTCCGCGCTGACCATGGACAAGATCCGCAGCAAGCAGGTGT
>JAUIJO010000099.1 GCA_030431185.1 Gammaproteobacteria bacterium
CTCGACATGCCGCGTCAGGGATTCGTCGTGCTGGACGTGGCTGTCGGTGTTGATCTGTACCTTCATTGCGCCTCCATTTCTTGTTATGGGCGGCAGCCGGCAAGGGGCCCGGTCTGCCTGTCGAACACAGTGACAGTGCCTGCATTCAGACGGTGCGAAGGGCCGGAGGTTCCCTTGCGCGTTCAGCGCCAGGACACGTCGTCGGGCGTCCAGCCCGCGTAAAATGGCGGGATGATCGTCAATATCGCCGCCTACCATTTCACCCGCGTCGACGCCCCCGGCGCACTGGCCGACCGCCTGCGCAGCTGGGCCGAGGACGGCGCGCTGCGGGGTACGGTGCTGGTGGCCGGCGAGGGCATCAACCTGTTCCTGGCCGGGGCGGCCGAGGCGATCGACCGCTTCCTGCACGCCCTGCGTGGTGACGCGCGCTTCGCCGACATCATCGTCAAGTCCAGCCTGAGCGAGGGGCAGCCGTTCGCCCGCCTCAAGGTGAAGCTCAAGCAAGAGATCATCGCGTTCCGCCGGGATGATGCGTCGCCGCTCGCGCAGCGGGCGCCCGCCGTCGCGCCGGTGGACCTGGAGCGCTGGCTGTCGCAGGGGCACGACGATGCCGGGAGGCGAGTGGTGCTGTTCGACACCCGCAACCGCGAGGAGGTCGGCCACGGCAGCTTCGCGGGCGCGCTGACCCTGCCGATCGACAATTTCACCGACCTCCCGGACGCACTGGCGCCCCACCGCGAAGCCCTGGCGGACGCGACCGTGGTCAGCTTCTGCACCGGGGGCATCCGCTGCGAGAAGGCCGCGCTGTGGATGCGGGCATCCGGCATGGACAACGTCCTGCAGCTGGACGGCGGCATCCTGGGGTACTTCGAGCAGGTGGGCGGCGCCCATTACGAGGGGCGTTGCTTCGTGTTCGACGAGCGCGTGGCGCTGGACCCGGCCCTGCGGCCGCTGGTGGACGCCGCCTCCGCGCCCGGGCGGCCGGACGCCGAAGCGCCGTTCCGGTCGGATGGGGCGCTGCCGGCCTGAGGCCGGCCAACAGGGGACGACGCCCGTCGCGGGACGATGCGTGCCGCGATCAGGGCACCGGTTCATGGCATGGCGCCCGGGCGCCGTCCGCAGGGCGGCGCGGTGCCCGGGCCGATGCCACCGCTCAGGCGTTGACGTTGCGCATGCCGGCTTCCGGGTAACGGGTGCCCGCGACCTCGTGGCGGGACAGCACCTCGTCGAGCCGCGCGAGTTCGGCGGCATCGAGTTCAAGCATCGTGGCCGCCGCGTTCTCGTCCAGGCGGCTGGTGCGGCGGGTGCCCGGGATCGGCACGATGTCGGGGCCCTGGTGCAGCAGCCAGGCCAGCGCCAACTGGGCCGGCGTGCATCCGCGTGACTGGGCCAGTCCGGTGACCGCGTCGACCAGGGCGCGGTTGACGTCGATGTTGCCCTCCTGGAAGCGCGGATTCTGCCGTCGCCAATCGTCGTCGGCGAGGGTGCTGGCGGAGCTGATCGCACCGGTCAGGAAGCCACGTCCGAGCGGACTGTAGGGCACGAACCCGATGCCCAGCTCGCGGCAAACCGGCAGGGCGTCGTCCTCGACGTCGCGCGTCCACAGCGAATATTCGCTCTGCAGGGCCGCGATCGGATGCACGGCGGCGGCGCGCCGCACGCTGGCGCCGGAGGCCTCCGACAGGCCCAGGTGGCGGACCTTGCCGGCCTCGACAAGGCGTGCCATCGCACCCACGGTCTCTTCGATCGGCACGTTCGGGTCCACCCGGTGCTGGTAATACAGGTCGATGTGGTCGACGCCCAGCCGTTTGAGGCTGGCGTCGCAGGCCGCGGCGACGTACCCCGGCGAGCCGTCGATGCCGAGGAAGCTGCCATCGGCCGCGCGCACGTTGCCGAACTTGGTGGCCAGCACGACCTCGTTGCGGCGGCGGGACAGGACCTTCGCCAGCAGGATCTCGTTGCGGCCCACGCCGTACATGTCGGCGGTATCGAGGAAATCCACGCCGATGTCGAGGGCGTGTTCGAGCACGGCGAGGTTGGTCTGCTCGTCGGACGGCCCGTAGAAGTCGGACATGCCCATGCAGCCCAGGCCGATCGCAGAGACCTCGAGGGAAGCACCGAGACGGCGGCGCGGGACAGGGCGGGAGGGGGAAGGCGTCATCGCATGGCTCCGGGTGGGGGTGTACGGACAGCCTAGGGCCGGTGGGGCCCGCGCCGGTAGACGGTTGTCGCAGTATTCTTGCCCGATCCTGCACGGCGCCGGGAGGCGGGCACCGGGCCCGTTCCCACCGCGTATGCTGGACCGCGGAAAAAAGGGTCATGGAAATCATGGAATTGCACACACGTCATGCGGGCGCGGGGCAGCCGGTGGAGGAGCCGCGCCAGCGGGAGCTGGCCGAACGGATTGCCCGATTGGTGCCGGGCGACGGCGCCCATGGCAGTGCCTGGGCGCCGCTCACGCTGATCCGCGCGAGCGCTCCGAACCAGGGCCTGCCTTCGGTCTACGAGCCCAGCCTGTGCGTGGTCGTGCAGGGAAGCAAGCGCACCCTGGTCGGCGACCGCGTGCTCCACTACGACCCGTTGAACTACCTCGTCGTCTCCCTGACCCTGCCGGCGGTTGGACAGATCCTCGAGGCCAGTCCGGAGCGGCCCTACCTGTGCCTGCGCCTGGCGATCGACGCCGACGAGGTGGCGCGCCTGATGCTGGAGCTCGGGCAGGGTGGCACGCCGGCGACGGAGAAGGACGGTGAGCTGGGCATGTTCGTGGCGTCGATGTCGAACGAACTGCTGGACGCGCTGCTGAGGCTTGTGCGCCTGCTCGACACGCCGCGGGACCTCCCGGTGCTGGCACCCGCCGCCGGCCGCGAGATCCTCTACCGCGTGTTGATGGGCGACCTCGGCCGGCAACTGCGCCACCTCGCCGTCCACGAGGGCCGCACCCAGCGGGTCGCCCGTGCGATCGACTGGATCCGCTCCCACTACGACCAGACCCTGCGCGTCGGCGCGTTGGCCGAGGCGATGCACATGAGCGCGTCGTCGCTGCACCACCAGTTCAAGGCCGTGACCGCCATGTCGCCGCTGCAGTTCCAGAAACAGCTGCGGCTGCACGAGGCGCGCCGCCTGATGTTCAGCGAAGGCGTCGAGGCGGCCGTGGCCGCGCACCGGGTCGGATATGGCAGTCCCTCGCAATTCAGCCGCGAATACCGCCGCCTGTTCGGGGCGCCGCCACGTCGGGAGGTCCAGGCGATACAGGGCAGCGCCGCGGCGATGGGATAGCCGGGAGGCGCGGCGCGTACGGCCGCGCGCCTTCCCGGGCCGGTGGGTCCGTCAGCCGGCCAGCTCGACCAGCAGCTTGTTGAGCCGGCCCACGTATTGCGCCGGGTCCTTGAGCCCGTGCCCGGCGGCGAGCGCCGCCTGGTCGAAGAGGATCAGGCCCAGGGCGTCGAAACGCTCGCCGTCGGACTCGCCTTCCAGCTTGTCGATCAGCGGGTGTCCGGGATTGAACTCGAACACCGGCTTGCTGTCCGGGACGGCCTGGCCGCTGGCCTCCAGGATCTGCCGCATCTGGGCGCCCATGTCGTTCTCGCCGATCGCCAGCACGGCCGGGGAGTCGGTGAGGCGATGCGACACGCGCACGTCGGACACCCGGTCGCCCAACGCCGCCTTGAGCCGGTCGACCAGGCCCTGCCGCGCCTTGGCGACTTCTTCCTGGGCGGCCTTGTCCTCGTCGGAGTCCAGTGCGCCCAGGTCCAGGTCGCCGCGTCCGGCATCGACGAAGGACTTGCCGTCGAACTCGCGCAGGTAGCCCATCATCCACTCGTCGATGCGATCGCTGAGCAGCAGGACCTCGATGCCCTTCTTGCGGAAGACCTCCAGGTGCGGGCTGTTGCGCAGTTGCACGTGGCTCTCGCCGACCAGGTAGTAGAGCTTGTCCTGGCCGTCCCGCATGCGGGCGACGTAGTCGGCCAGCGACACCGATGGCTTGCCGCTCTCGTCGTGCGTCGAGGCGAAGCGGAACAGGCCGGCGATCTTCTCGCGGTTGCCGAAGTCCTCGGCCGGGCCTTCCTTCAGGACCTCGCCGAACTCCTCCCAGAACGTCGCGTACTTGTCGGCGTCGGCCGAAAGCCTGTCGAGCATGTCGAGCACGCGCCGGGTCAGCGCGGTCTTCATCGATCCGATCAGCGGATTGTTCTGCAGGATCTCGCGCGAGACATTCAGCGACAGGTCGTTGGAGTCGACCACGCCGCGCACGAAGCGCAGGTAGCGGGGCAGGAAATGGTCGGCCTGCTCGGTGATGAAGACGCGCTGCACGTACAGCTTGAGGCCGTGGCTGCCTTCGCGATGGTAGAGGTCGAAGGGCGCGTGCGCCGGCAGGTAGAGCAGGGAGGTGTACTCCAGGTTGCCCTCCACCTTGTTGTGGCTCCAGGCGAGGGGGTCCTGGAAATCGTGGGTGACGTGCTGGTAGAAGTGGCGGTACTCCTCGTCGCCCACTTCGTTGCGCGGGCGGGTCCACAGGGCGCTGGCGTCGTTGACCGCCTCCCATGCCGGCGCGTCGTCGCCGTCGTCCTCCTGCGGCGCGCGGGGCATCTCGATGCGGGTGCCGATGTGGTCGGCGTAGCGCTTGACAATGTCACGCAGGCGCCAGCCATCGGCGAACTCCTTCGCGTCGTCCTTCAGGTGCAGGACGATGCGCGTGCCCGGCTCGGACTTGTCGACGGTGGCGATGTCGAACTCGCCGTCGCCGCTGGAGCTCCAGTGCACGCCCTCGCTGGCCGGCCGCCCGGCACGTCGCGTGAATACATCCACGCGGTCGGCGACGATGAACGAGGAATAGAAGCCCACGCCGAACTGGCCGATGAGCTGCGAATCCTTCTTCTGCTCGCCGGACATGCTGCGCAGCAGTTCCGCGGTGCCGGAGCGGGCGATGGTGCCGAGGTTGGCGATGACCTCGTCGCGGCCCATGCCGATCCCGGTGTCCTCCACGGTCACCGTGCCGGCGTCCTTGTCGAAGGAAATGCGGATGCGCGGCTCGTGGCCGCCTTCGAGCAGGGATGCATCCGAAAGCGCCTGGAATCGCAGGTGGTCGATCGCATCGGAGGCATTGGAGACCAGCTCGCGCAGGAAGATCTCCTGGTTGGAATAGAGCGAATGGATCATCAGCTGGAGCAGCTGCTTCACCTCGGTCTGGAATCCCATCGTTTCCTTGTGGCTTTCGGCGCTCATGCCATGGCTCCTGTGTTCAGTGGCGCGGGTCACGTCGCAAGATGGGTGTGCGGCGGGCGGTTTCAAGGCGCCGCAGGGATGGCCGCCCCGCGTCAGGGGGATTTCGCGTCGAGCAGTTCGACCTCGAACACCAGCGAACCGTTGGGTGGGATCGCGTCGCCGGCCCCCTTGCGGCCATAGGCCAGCCAGGCGGGGATGCGCAGTTCGCGCTTGCCGCCCACGCGCATGCCGGCCACGCCCTCGTCCCAGCCACGGATGACCCGGCCGGCGCCCAGCAGGAAGGTGAAGGGTTCGCCCCGGTCACGCGAACTGTCGAACTTTTCGCCGCGAAGGGCCGGGCGGCGTTCGTCGTAGTTCCAGCCGGTGTAGTGCACCGTGACCTCCATGCCGGGCCGGGCGATCGGGCCACTGCCTTCGCGCAATTCGATGCGTTGCAGGTCGGCGACCTGGCCGCCGGGCGGAGGGCCGGGATCGCGGCAGGCGGCGAGCGCCAGCAGGCAGGCGAAGAAGATCAAGAGGCGGGGCAGGGGCATGCGCGGGCGGACCGGAGGGGGTCGCCCAGTATCGCATCGCCCCCAGCGCTGTACCGAAGGCGATGCGGCCCGGCCCGTCAGTCCGTTGCCCGCGACCCGGGAATGCGCGACCCGTAGTCCGACTCCAGGCGCGAATAGGTCCGCCAGAACGGCGGGGGCGCGGCGTCCAGCAGGCGTGCGCGGAGCACGGCCAGGTGGGTGTGCCAGCCACTGGCCACGCTGACCAGCGCATCGCGGCTGGGCAGGCGCTGGTGGGTCAGCGTCAGCAGGACCTCGTCGCCATCGGGCTGCAGGTCGAAGGTGACTTCAGAACCGTTGCCGTTTTCGTCCTCGTCCCAGGTGATGACCAGGCGATGCGGCGGTTCGCATGCGAGCAGGCGGCCGCGGCTATGCGCGAGCGTCGCCATCTTTTCGTACCGGGCGGGCGGCGGGTCGTCGGCGGTCGTGAGCTCGTTGTTGCGGAAGGTCAGCTCGAAGCCGGCGCCATCCTCGTCGGGGAAGGGCCCGTCGGCGAGCCACTGCCGGCGCAGGGAGGGTTCGGTGAGGAAACGCCAGACGCGGTCGATCGGGCCGGGCAGCAGGCGTTGCAGGCGGACGGCGTCGTCGGCGGGCAGGGTGCCATGGGCATCGTTGTCCATCATTGGGATTCCTTGGGTGTGCGGATCGGGGGAAGAGCGCCTCGGGGGTGCTTCGCGTCGTCCGCTGCGAGCAGCGCTTCCAGTGCGTCGAGGCGGCCGCTCCAGAAGTGTTCGTAGTGCCGGATCCATTCGAGGCCCGCGTGCAAGGGCATCGCCTCGAGATGGCAGGTATGGGTGCGCCCCTGGATCTCGCGCCGCACCAGGCCGGCCTGCTCCAGCACCTTGATGTGCTTGGAGGCGGCCGCCAGCGACATGTCGAACGGGGCCGCGAGCTCGCCCACCTTGTGCGATCCGTTCGAGAGGGTCTTCAACATCGCGCGCCGGGTCGGGTCCGACAGGGCGTGGAAGAGCGCGTCCAGCGATTGGGGATCAAATTCAACCATGCGGTTGAAGATAGCGTGTTCCGCGCGAAAGTCAACCAATCGGTAAAATATTATCCGTAGGGCCCGATGAACGGTGCGTCTGGCCGCAGCCGGGCGACGGATTCAGTCCCCGCCCAGCCAAGCCACGGCGCCGCGCCCCGCCCGCAGGCCGCTGGCGAAACAGGCCTGCAACAGGTAGCCACCGGTGGGCGCTTCCCAGTCCAGCATCTCCCCGGCCATGAAAACGCCGGGCCGCAAGCGCGCCATCAGGGACGCATCCAGGGCGTCCAGGCTCACGCCACCTGCGGTGCTGATGGCCTCCGCCACCGGGCGGGGCGCGGCCAGCCGCAACGGCAGTCGCTTGATCGCCCCCGCCAGGGCCGCCGGCGTGTCGAGCGTGCCGGCGGAATGGCACTCGTGGAGCAGGGCTGCCTTGACCCCGGACAAGCCGGTCTGGCGGCGCAGGTGTTCGCTGCGGCTGCGCTTGCCGCGCGGTCGCGAGAGTGCGTCTTCCAGTCGGGCGCGCGTGCGTCCGGGCGCCAGGTCGAGCCATAGCCGCGCCGAACCGTCGCGCTTGATTTCCTCGCGCAGCGGCGCCGAAAGCGCATACACGAGGCTGCCCTCGACCCCCGAACGCGTGGCGACGCATTCGCCCTGCACCTGGTGTTCGTGGCCGGCGGCGTCGCGCCAGATGCCGATCACTGGTTTGATCGGCGCTCCTGCATGACGCTCGCTGAAGCGTTCGCTCCAGCCGACGTCGAAGCCGCAATTGCTGGGTTCCAGGGGTCGCACTTCGACGCCGGCATCCCGCAGCCACGGGACCCAGGCCCCGTCGGACCCCAGTTGCGGCCAGCTCGCGCCGCCCAGGGCGAGTACGACGGCCCGCGCGTGATGGCTCCGGCGACCCGCGGGGGTATCGAAACAGAGCGCGCCGTCCCCGCCCCAGCCGGTCCAGCGGTGGTGGACATGGAAGCGCACGCCGCGCTCTCGCAGGCGTCGTACCCAGCCCCTCAGCAGGGGCGCCGCCTTGCGGTCGTCGGGGAATACGCGTCCCGACGAGCCCACGTAGGTGCCGACCCCGAGGCCACGGGCCCATTCGCGCAGCGCGTCGGGGTCGAAGTCGTCCAGCCAGGCGCCCATGTCGGCGGCACGCTCGCGGTAGCGCGCGTCGAAGGCGGGGCGCGACTCGCCGTGGGTCAGGTTGAGGCCACCCTTGCCGGCGATCAGGAATTTGCGTCCCACCGAGCCCTTGGCCTCGAACAGGTCGACGGCGATGCCTGCCTCGATCGCGATCTCGGCAGCAATGAGGCCAGCGGGTCCGCCCCCGACCACGGCCAGGCCAGGCAGAACGTCCGGGGCGGGAGGGAGATCGGTGGCGGGCATCGGCGCAGCGTGGCTCGGGGCGCGCCAGTATGACGCCTGCGCCACCGACTGTTGTATCGTCGGGCGATACACGAGGGGGAGTCGAGCACGTGCGAAACGGAAACGAAGGGCCGTCGTCGGCAGCGGTCGTGCGCAGGGCCCGGGACCGCGGCGCGCGCTGGATGTCGCTGGCGCTGGCGGGTGCGCTCGCGTTGGCTGGACCCGCGTTCGCGCAGGATGCGGGGACCGCCCCGGCGCAGGCCGATGGCGCCATCGATGCCGGCGACCGCCTCGCGGGCTTCGACGCCTACGTCGAAGGCGTGCGGGAGACCTTCGACGTGCCGGGGATCGCCGTGGCCATCGTCAAGGACGGGCGCGTGGTGATGGAGCGCGGCTACGGCCTGCGGTCGCTGGCGCCCGAGGCGGCGGTCGAACCCCGCACCCTGTTCGCGATCGCCTCCAACACCAAGGCCTTCACCGCGGCCTCGCTGTCGATCCTCGCCGACGAGGGCAAGCTCTCGCTGGACGACCGGGTCATCGACCACCTGCCCTGGTTCCGCATGTCCGACCCCTACATCACGCAGGAGATGCGCATCCGCGACCTGCTGGCGCACCGGAGCGGACTGGCGCTGGGCGCGGGCGACCTGCTGTACTGGCCGACCACCGACTACACGACGGAAGAGGTGGCGCGGCGGCTCCGCGACGTGCCGATCGACGGCGGCTTCCGCGCTGGGTACGCCTACGACAACATCCTGTTCGGCGTCGCCCAGCTGGTGATCGAGGCCGCGAGCGGGCAGTCCTACGCGGATTTCCTGCAGCAGCGCATCTTCGACCCCCTCGGCATGGCCGACACCCGCTTCAACAGCGACGCGCTGCGGCCCGGCGACAACGTCGCCACGGGCTACGCCAAGGCGGACTTCAAGGACCTGCAACCCGCGCCGAAACTGTCCTGGCACAACGTGTCGGGCGCGGGCGGCATCTACTCCAGCGTGCACGACATGACCCGCTGGATGGAGATGCAACTGGCCGGTGGCACCTACACCGACGCCCGAGGCAAGGAGCAGCGCCTCTTCAGCGAAAAGCGCCAGCAGGAGATGTGGACGGTGCTGACGCCGGTCCCGGTGCGCAAGCCGCCGGTGCCCGAGCTGGCCCCGATGACGCCGGACTTCGCCGGCTACGGCGAAGCATGGAACCTCACCGACTACCGCGGCGAGAAGCTGGTGTGGCATACCGGCGGCTGGCCTGGCATGGTTTCGCGCCTGACCCTGGTGCCGGACAAGGGACTGGGCGTGGTGGTGCTGACCAACGCCGAAGTCGGCGCGGCCTTCCATGCCGTGACCCTGCGTGCCCTGGATCTGATGCTGGACATGCCCCGGACCGACTGGACCGCGGCCTACAAGGCGGCCGTCGACAAGGCACGGGAAAAGTCGGACGACGACTGGCAGGCACACCTCGATGCGCGCGACGCGCGTTCCCGCCCGTCGTTGCCGCTGTCCGCCTACGCCGGGACCTATCGCGACCCCTGGTACGGCGACGTACGCATCGAGCCGCGCGGCGACGGCCTGGTGATGCGGTTCAGCCACACGCCGTCCCTGGTCGGCGAGCTGTCGCACTGGCAACACGACACCTTCATCGTGCGCTGGGACGAGCGGTGGCTCAATGCGGATGCGTTCGTGAACTTCTCGCTCGACCCCGACGGGAAGATCACCGGCGCGCGCATGGAGGCGATCTCGCCCCGGACCGATTTCAGCTTCGATTTCCACCACCTGCGCCTGGTCCCGCTGGACGAAGAAACCAGGGACGGGGACGAATGACCACGGGGGTCCTGTCATGAGCTGGCTGGCCATCGCCGTACTTGCGGTCGGCATCTACCTGGCGTTCAAGCTGGCGGGTGTCGCGTTCAAGCTGTTGATGTGGGGACTGGTGCTGCTCGCCGCCTACTGGTTGCTGGCGCCGTTGCTGGGCATGCCACGGCCGTTCTGAGCTTGTTCTCCCCACCGGGGGGAGTTCCGCTGATCGTGGCGGCCGGAGAGGCGCCCTTGTCCGGGCGCAGCGAGTCTGGGCGCCGTGCCGCCATGACCGGGGCGCACAGGGGACCGGTGCGGCGAAGCCCTGCCGGCGGCCGATGGATCCGGCGATTCTGGCTCCTTTTGACAAGATAAAAGGAACTCGCACGCGCAGCGGAGGAAAGCCTTTGACCTTGTCCTGGGGCTCCATCTCCCTCCTGGGACGGATTGCGCGAAACAGAACCCATCGTGCGCGGTATCCGGAAGTCATGGTGGGTTTCGCCTTTGGCTCTACCCACCCTACGAGGCGGGGGGAGAGGCAGGGTCGTGGGATGGGTAGCGCGAAGCAAAACCCATTGTTCGTGGTGCCTGCGGCTGCGCGACGGTGGGTTTCGCCTTTGGCTCTATCCACCCTACGAGGCGGGGGGAGAGGCAGGGTCGTAGGATGGGTAGCGCGAAGCAAAACCCATCGTTCGTGGT
>JAUIJO010000100.1 GCA_030431185.1 Gammaproteobacteria bacterium
TTCGTCGCGATCGTCGTTATGAACGTGGTTTTCGAGGTCTTGCGTCATGCGCCGTCAGCTCGGGAAGTGATTCCGCAACGTCTGACGCCGCGGGCGTTTAAGCGAGTCCGGACAGGCGCTTTCGCGTTGCCCGAACCTCCTAGGTTATACCAAATCGGACCCGAAGATTCCAAGTGGCAGCCCATCATTTTGTCGTATTGCCTACCCACCTACAAGGCCGTGATCTTTTTTGCGTCCTCGGGATTCTTCACGCCCTTGGCCAGGGCCTGGCGCGCGGCCTCCTTGGCTTCGGGGATGCGGTCTTCCTGCCAGTAGATGCGGGCCAGGTTCAGGTAGGTCTCGCCGTCGTCGTCCAGCGGGGCCGCCTTGGCGTACGCCTCGATGGCCGGCGCGATCTGCTCGGAGAAGTACAGCGACTGCGCGAGCGCCAGGTTGTTCTGGAAGTCGTTCTGCAGGATGCCCTTGGAGAGGCCTTCCTGGATGACCTTGGCGGCGTCGGCCTCGTGGCCCTCCATGTTCAGGTAGACCGAGTAGAGCTGGCGGTATTCGCGGTCCTCGGTGAGCTGGCCCGAGGCGCGCAGCTTCTCCAGGACTGCGGCGGCCTTGTCGAACTGCTCGCCCTGCTGGTAGGTCGCGGCGAGGTTCATCTGCGCGCGCTTGTCGCCCGGGTTCTTGCCGGCGATCGACTCGGCGAGGGCGTTGGCCTCGGCGGTCTGCCCGGTCTCGAAATAGGTCGCCATCAGCATCTGCTGCCAGTCGTTGCGCGGCTCGGGGCTGGCGTCGATGGCCTGCTTGAGGACGGTGGCCGCCTCCGGGTAGCGCTCCATGCGGTACAGCGCGTTGCCCTTGACGATCAGGTGCTCGGGCTTGGTGCTCTTGGTCTCGGCGAAGAAGCGGTCGATCGTCGCCAGGGACGCGTCGTACTGCTCTTCCTGCAACTGCAGCTGCGCCATCATCAGCATCGCGCCGTAATGGGCGTCGTTGTCGAGGCCGTTGTAGTCGAGCGCCTTCTGCAGGTCGGCGATGGCGCCGGCCGAGTCGTCCTCGTCGTACAGCGTCTGCGCGGCGATCTGGGCGGCGAAGGCCTTGTCGTACGCATTCGCCTTGTCGTTGGCCATGATCTCCTCGGCGATCGCCCGGGCACCGGCGCTGTCGTCGTCGTCGTAGGCATCCATCATCTTCTTGAGCTTGGGCGTCATCTTCGACGACGCCTTGGTCCCCGGCGCCTCGCGGGTCGCGTTCGGATACTGCCCGGCGCTGTCGCTGGCCTGGTCGTCCTGACCCTGGGACTGGGCGTGGCGCTCTCGGCGGGCCTCGGCGCGGTCATGTGCGGTCTGCGCGTTCGCCTGCGATACGCCGCCGAACACGAGCACGGCGCCCATGGCGGCCGCGAGCAGATTGAGGTGACGGGGAGCGGTTGGATTCATCGGATTACCTTTTCTGTGTCGGTGCAGCAAATCTGGAATCGACGGTGGGACGGGGCCCGGTCCACGCGTGTTGCTCGGCGGCGGGGCGGTCACGCTACCAGAAACGTACGACAGGGTGATACGGGGTTGCGTCGGGGACGGATCTGGTCATCGGGGGCAGGGCGCACATTTTCGACCTCCATACTCAACCGCATTGAGGCGTATTGCCGTTGGCCCGCGCCTGCTGGTAGGTCGGGGCGAGGCCATCGGCGCGCTTGTCCAGTTCCTGGATGCGAGTGCCGGGACTGGGGTGGGTGGACAGCCATTCGGGCGGCTGGCTGCCCCCGGCCGACATCATGTGCTGCCAGAGGTCGACCGCCTCGTGGGGGTCGTAGCCCGCCCGCGCCATGAGCTGCTGGCCGACCACGTCGGCCTCGCTTTCCTGGGTGCGGTTGTTGGGCAACAGCAGACCCGCCTGGACGGCCGCGCCGCCGAACTGGCTGGTCGCGCTGGCGGCGCCCTGCCCGTAGGCCGAGCCCACGATCGCGCCGACGATGCCCAGCCCGGTCTGCGCACCCATCTGCCGGGTGACGCGCTCGTCGTGGTGGTGGGCAATGACGTGGCCGATCTCGTGGGCGACCACGGTGGCCAGCTGGTCCTGGTTTTCGGCGACCTTGAAGATGCCGGTGTTGACGCCGATCTTGCGGCCGGGGAGGGCGAAGGCGTTGGGGGAGTCATCGACGAACAGCGCGACCTCCCAGCCGCCCTGCTGGGCGGGGGGCAGCTGCCGGGTCAGGCTGTCGACCACGCACCTCACGTAGCGGGTCTGGCCGCTGTTGGTGCTGATCTTGCCGGTTTTCTTGGCCTGTTCGAAGGCCTGGATGCCCATCTGCTGCAATTGCTCCTGGGACACCGCGCCGACCACCTGGGTACGGCCCGTCGGCGACGTGGTGGTCGCGCAGGCGGCCACGACCAGGCCGCAGGCAACGGCCAGGAGGCCTGCGCGCAGGCCGCCGGCGGAAGGGTGGCGCCAGGAGGCGGGCACGGGTGTGTATCGGTCGAACATGCGGTCTCCCCGTCGATGGAAGGATGGTTGTAGCCGAAGCAGGATTAACAAGGTGTAATCCTTCGCTCGTGCAGGCCGCGTGGTGATGGCTCAGGCGTAGCCCAGCAGCATCAGGGCGCAGGCGATGGCATTGTTGAGCGCATGGGCGGCGATCGCGGCCCAGAGGCTGCCGGTGCGGCGATAGACCCAGGCAAAGGCCGCGCCCATCAGCCCGTAGGTCAGCCAGAGCTGCAGGGTCGCCGGTACGCTGTTGTCGCTCAGGCCCGGCAACTCATGGATGAGGGCGAACGCCGTGCTGCTCAGCGCCATGCCCAGCCAGGGGCGCCCGGCGCGCCACAGGCGCCCGAACAGGACCCGGCGGAACAGCAGCTCCTCGTAGGCCGGCGCGAGCAGGGCGGCGAACAGGAACATGAACACGGGGCTCTGGTCGAACGCGCCCCGGATCATCGCCTCGTTCGTCGGCTCGGGCTGGCTGCCCGCTTGCTGGCCCAGCCAGCCGATGAGGGAGCTGGTGGCGAGGGTGCCGAGGCCCACCAGCACGGCCCAGCCCCAGGTCGATGCACGCGTGCAGGCCTCGCGGGACGCCTGTCGTTGGGCCGCGGTGGCCTTGTCGCGCAACAGGTACACGCACACCGCGGCGCCGCCGGTGGACAGCAGGGTGAGCCAGATCATGGCCATCCCGCCGGGCTGGGTCATCGACTGGAGCAACGTGTCGATGTCGAGGATCTCGCCGCGGGCCAGGGCGGACAGACCGGTCACCAGGGCAACGCCGATCGACAGCAGCGTGCTCAGCATGAGCAGCAGGCCCATCGCCATGCCCAGGTCGATGGCGAAGCCGGTCAAGGGCGAACCGGGTACCCGATCCGGGGCCGATACCGCGGCGGCGGGCAGCGGGGGCGGCACGCTCGCGCTCATGGCCCCTTCGGATGCGGACATACGGCGTTCCCCCTGTCAAAGTCCTGGTGTCGCGCGGTGCGGGGCAGGGCCCTGAGGGCGCGGCACCCGCTTTCGCGGGCCCGTGGGACCCCGTAGGGTCCTGCAAGCTCCGTGGGCCGCCTTACACGTCGAGGTTGGCGACCTTGAGCGCATTGTCCTCGATGAAGTTGCGGCGAGGCTCCACCACGTCGCCCATCAAGGTGCTGAAGATCTGGTCGGCGGCGACCGCGTCCTCGATGCGCACGCGCAGCAGGCGCCGGGTTTCCGGATTGACCGTGGTTTCCCACAACTGCTCCGGGTTCATCTCGCCCA
The DNA here is from genome assembly GCA_030431185.1 of Gammaproteobacteria bacterium. GTDB lineage: Bacteria > Pseudomonadota > Gammaproteobacteria > Xanthomonadales > Xanthomonadaceae > Marilutibacter. The sequence continues at coordinate 3,721 of JAUIJO010000100.1, forward strand.
GGCCTTTGAAGCGCTGGATCTGGCGGCCTTTCTTGGCTTCGTCCATCAACCAGGCCTGGGCCTGGGCGAAGCTGTCGATCGGCTGCGCGCGATTGCCGCGGATGATCTGGGCACCGTCGCGGACCAGGCCGTGGAGCTGGTCGGCGGCCTCGCGGAGGGCACGCAGCTCGCCGCCCTCGAACGCCGCCAGCGGCAACAGCTGGGTGACCGTCTGCCCCATGTGCGCGCGCTCGATGCGCAGGCCGGCGGGATGCAGGTCGGTGGCCTGCTGCAGGTCGAGCGTGTAGCGCGGCTGCCCGAGGCCGGTCCGGTTGAGGCGGGCGGCGAGGGCGTCGAGCTCGTGGCGTTCGTCGGTGTTGGCGCTCAACCGGGCCTGGTCGAGCGGGGTGAAGTCGATCAGCGCCTCGAGCACGCGCGGATCGAAACGATGCGCGTTGCGGGCGATCACTTCGCGCGCCGACGCATAGGCCAGCAGCAGGTTCTCGAGCGCCGCGCCGGTGATCGGCGGTTCGCCCTCGGCCGGCACCAGGCTGGCGTTCTCGACCGCATGGTTGGCGAGGTAGGCGTCCAGGGCCGCGTCGTCCTTGAGGTAGAGCTCGGTCTTGCCCTGCTTGATCTTGTACAGCGGCGGGAGGCCGATGTAGATGTGGCCGCGCTCGATCAGCTCCGGCATCTGCCGGTAGAAGAAGGTCAGCAACAGGGTGCGGATGTGGCTGCCGTCGACGTCGGCGTCGGTCATCAGGATGATGCGGTGGTAGCGCAGCTTGTCCGGGTTGTACTCGTCCTTGCCGATGCCGGTGCCGAGCGCGGTGATCAGCGTGCCGACTTCGGCCGAACCCAGCATGCGATCGAAGCGCGCCCGCTCGACGTTGAGGATCTTGCCCTTGAGCGGCAGGATCGCCTGGGTCTTGCGGTTGCGGCCCTGCTTGGCCGAGCCGCCGGCGGAGTCACCCTCGACGATGAACAGCTCCGACAGCGCGGGGTCCTTCTCCTGGCAGTCCGCGAGCTTGCCGGGCAGGCCGGCGATGTCGAGCGCGCCCTTGCGGCGGGTGAGGTCGCGTGCCTTGCGCGCCGCCTCGCGGGCGCGGGCGGCGTCGACGACCTTTTCGCAGATCGCACGGGCCTCGTGGGGGTTTTCTTCAAGGAACTCCTGCAAACGTGCACCGAACGTGCTCTCAACTACCGGCTTCACGTCGGAGCTGACCAGTTTTTCCTTGGTCTGGCTGGAGAAGCTGGGGTCGGGCACCTTCACCGAGAGCACCGCGATCATGCCTTCGCGCATGTCGTCGCCCGACAGGCTGATCTTGGCCTGCTTGGCGATGCCGTTGGCTTCGATGTAGTTGGACAGGGTCCGGGTCAGCGCAGCGCGGAAGCCCGCCAGGTGGGTGCCGCCGTCCTTCTGCGGGATGTTGTTGGTGAAGCAGAACATCGTTTCCTGGTAGGCGTCGGTCCATTGGATCGCGACGTCGACCACGATGTCGTTGGCTTCGCCCGACACTGAAATCACGTTCGGATGCAGCGGGGTCTTGAGCTGGGCCAGGTGCTCGACGAACGAGCGGATGCCGCCCTCGTACTGGAACACGTCGCGCTTGCCTTCGCCGCGTTCGTCGACCAGCGTGATCTTGACGCCCGAATTGAGGAACGACAGCTCCCGCAGTCGCTTGGCGAGGATGTCGTAGTGGAACTCGGTGTCGGTGAAGATCTCTTCGGCCGGCTTGAAGCGCAGCAGGGTACCGCGCTTGTCGGTGGCCTCGAGCTGCTTGAGGGGGTAGAGCGGTTCGCCGAGCGCGTATTCCTGGCGGTGGTGGTGGCCGTCGCGCCAGATATCCAGCCAGAGGTGCTCGGACAGGGCGTTGACCACCGAAACGCCGACGCCGTGCAGGCCACCGGAGACCTTGTAGCTGTTGTCGTCGAACTTGCCGCCCGCATGCAGCACGGTGAGGATCACCTCGGCCGCCGACACGCCTTCTTCCTTGTGGATGTCGACCGGGACGCCGCGCCCGTTGTCGGACACCGACACCGAGCCGTCCTCGTGGATGGTCACCACGATGTCGTTGGCATGGCCTGCAAGGGCTTCGTCGACCGAGTTGTCGACCACCTCGAACACCATGTGGTGCAGGCCGGTGCCGTCGTGGACGTCGCCGATGTACATGCCCGGGCGCTTTCGCACCGCTTCCAGGCCACGCAGGACGGTGATCTTGCTGGAATCGTAGGTCTGGGGGGCGGGGGCTTCGGCAGCGGGAGTCGGGTCCTGGGAGGACTCGGGCGAGGGATCGTGCTCGGTTTGGGTCATTGCGGCAGCGGGCTCCGGCGACACGCTCGCGGGAGCGCGACGCGTCTGGACACATTAGCTATAAGCGACTGTCGAGTATAGCAGCCGCGCCCCCGCCGACGGCGTCCCGGCAGGGGGAGGGAGAGGGCAGGCGGGCGGCGATTCAGCCCCTGGGCGTGGCGTCCGGCCCGCTCACGTTCCCATGTTCCACGTGGAACGTGCCGACCTGCATGTCCAGGGCCTTCAGGCCCGGGGGAGCTTCGGTGCCGGTGATGAAGATCTGTGCGTCGCTGCCTTCCAGCCACGCCAATACGCGCGCCTGATGCAGGCGATCCAGCTCCGAACCCAGGTCGTCCAGGGCAATGACCGGCCAGGCCCGACGCCGCGCGGCGTGCTGCGACGCCTGGGCGAGGATGGCCGCCAGGGCGGTGACCTTGGCCTGGCCACGCGACAAGGCCTCACGGCCGGGCAGACCCGGGAAATGGATGCGCCAGTCCGCGCGATGTGGCCCCACGGAGGTATAACCCGCCTGCAGGTCCCGGTCCCGGGCCAGCAACAAGGCGTCCGCCAAGGGCATCGCATCCCGCCGCCATCCCGGCAGGTATTCGAGGCCCACCCGCCCCAGCGCTGGTGCCAGTCCGTCCAGCAAGGGGGCCATCGTGTCCTGCAGCGATTCGAGGTACAGCTGTCGGCGACGGCTGAGGGGCTCCCCGGCTTCCGCCATTTCATGTTCCCAGGCGTCCAGCCCGTCCTGCGACCGACCGCTCTTGAGCAGGGCGTTGCGCTGCTTGAGTGCCCGCACGTAACGGCGCCACAGTGGCATGAACTCATGTTCCACGTGGAACAAACCCCAGTCCAGGAAGCGCCGCCGTGTCTCCGCGCTCCCCGTCACGAGCGCATGGCTGCCCGGCTCGAAGCTCACGACGGCCAGCGCCGCGCACAGGTCACCCAGTTGCGCGACGTTCTCGCCATCCAGTCGTCCCTGCCAGTCCTGGCCGCTGTGCCTGAGGCCGGCCCTGCGCACCCGAATCCCTGCGTCCTCGCTTGCGGACCGGGCTTCGCGCCATTCAACGAACACCTCCAGGTCCGGCGCGCCGGCCTTGAGGAGGCCGTCGCGGACACGCCCCCGGAAGCTCCGCCCGTACGCCATCAGGTGCATGGCCTCGAGCAACGAGGTCTTGCCCGCGCCATTCTCTCCGGTGATCAGGTTGACGCCGGCAACGGGGCTCAGGCTCACGTCGTCGAAGCGACGGAAGCGGCGAAGGTCGAGACGGGTGATCTGCATTGGATCCAGCTTAAGGCCTGGGATAAGGCTTGTGGTTTCGGTAACCCGTCATTGCGAACAGCGCCGGCGGCGAACCGGCGAGGGGCTGGGCGAGGGCAGGGACCGATGGCGTTGGAAACGAAAACACCCGGCACGAGGCCGGGTGTCTGGATGTTCCACGTGGAACACGCGAGGACGGCTTGCGCGTCAGAGACGCAGCGGCATCACCACGTGCCGGCTGCGCTCATTCCCCGCCTCCCGTACCAATGCCGACGAATTGGCATCGCGCAATGCCAGGATGACCTGTTCGTCGCGCAGTGCCGTCAGTGCATCGAGCAGGTAGTTGACGTTGAAGCCCACGGCGAGGTCGTCGACCTTCGTGTCGGCCTCGACTTCTTCCTGGGCCTCTTCCTGCTCGGGATTGTGGGCGCTGATCTTCAGTTGCCCCGGCGATACTTCGATGCGCACGCCACGGTACTTTTCGTTGGAGAGGATCGCCGCCCGTTGCAGCGATGCACGCAGCACCTCGCGGTCGATCCGCACCTCGCGGTCCGCCCCGATCGGAATCACCGCCTCGTAATCGGGGAAGCGACCGTCGATCAGCTTGCTGGTAAAGGTCACGTCGTCGCGCTTGATGCGGATATGCCCGCGGCCCATCTCGATCTCGACTTCGCGATCGCCACCCTCGAGCAGGCGCTGCAGCTCGGTCACGCCCTTGCGCGGCACGATGATCTGGCGCTTGGTGCCGTTGCCGCCCTCCAGCGGCGCTTCGCAAAGCGCGAGCCGGTGACCGTCGGTCGCCACGCATCGCAGGCTGCCGTCTCGCAGGTCGAACAGCAGGCCGTTGAGGTAATACCGGACATCCTGCTGGGCCATCGCGAACGCCGTGCGTTCGATCAGCTCCTTCAGCGAGGCTTCCGGGACCCGGACGCGCTCGGTTGCCTCGACTTCGTCGATGGCGGGGAAGTCGTTGGCGGGCAGGCTGGCCAGGGTGAACCGGGAACGCCCGGCCGAGACCGTGATCTTCTCGGCGCTCTGGCTGATGGTCACCTTGCTGCCGTCAGGCAGGGCCCGGACGATGTCGAACAGCTTCCGCGCGGGGATCGTGGTTTCCCCGTCCTCGGCGTCGTCGACCGCGATCCGCGACACCATCTCGACTTCCAGGTCGGTACCGGTCAGCGAGAGCTGCCCGTCCTGCACCTGGACGAGCAGGTTGGCCAGGACCGGCAGGGTCTGGCGTCGTTCGACCACGTTGACGACTTGCGCCAACGGCTTAAGAAACACTTCGCGCTGCAGGCTGAAACGCATGCTCAACCGCTCCCCTATGCCCAAGACAAAAGATTGGATAAATCAAAAGCATGGTGGTGGTGGTGTCGGCGAAAAGCCGGGAAAACCCACTTAACCATCTGTTTTAAAAGCGAAAATTACAAAGCTGAACCACTGTAGAACCTTGCCGGGATCACTGGGTAACTTGTGGACAAGTTTTCAGGCTTTCGCCGCGACCTGGCTTATCCACAACTTGTACGCGCGTCATCCAGAGTGTTTCGTGATCCCTGTTCATGTTCATGGTGGCCATGCCCCTGGCGCGCGTGTTAGCCGCCCGCGACATGGCCTTCAAGCCGGGTGAAACCTATTCACTCAACTTGCGGATGAGCTTGTCCCAATCCTCTCGCATCTTGCCGTCGGTCTCCATCAGCGTGCGGATCTGCCGGCAGGCATGCAGCACGGTGGTGTGGTCGCGCCCGGCAAAGGCGTCGCCGATCTCCGGCAGGCTGTGTTCGGTCAGCTCCTTGGTCAGGGCCATCGCCATCTGGCGGGGGCGAGCGAGCGAACGGGTCCGCCGTTTGGACAACAAATCCTTGATTTGAAGGCCATAGTAGTCTGCCACGGTCTTCTGGATGTTGGGGATGCCGATGGCCTGCTGCTGGGCCCGCAGCAGGTCGCGCAGGGTCTCCTGGGCGAACTCGACCGTCACGGCCCGTCCGGTGAAGTTGGCGCGGGCGGTCAGGGTGTTGAGTGCCCCTTCCAGGTCCCGGACGTTGGAACGCATCTTCTTGGCCAGCAGGAAGGCCACGTCCTCGGGGATGCGGGCCCCGCGCTCGGCGGCCTTGGACAACACGATCTGGGCGCGTGTCTCGAAGTCGGGCGGCTCGATCGCCACCGACAGGCCCCAGGCCAGGCGCGATTTCAGGCGCGGCTCCAGGCCCTCGACTTCGCGCGGATAGCGGTCGCAGGTCAGGATGATCTGCTGCTTGCCATCGAACAGCGCATTGAAGGTGTGGAAGAACTCTTCCTGCGTGCGGTCCTTGCCGGCGAAGAACTGGATGTCGTCGATCAACAGCGCGTCGACCTGCTGGAACTGGCGCTTGAACGCGTCCATGGTCTTGTCCTGCAGCGACTTCATCATCGCGCTGAAGAACTGCTCGCTGCGCAGGTACATGACCCGGGTCGAGGGGTTGTTGGCCCGCATCGCGTTGCCGGCCGCGAACATCAGGTGCGTCTTGCCCAGGCCGGTGCCGCCGTACAGCAGCAGCGGGTTGTGCGCGCGGTCGCCGGGCTTGAGCGAGGCCTGCCAGGCCGCGGCGCGACCGAGCTGGTTGCTGCGGCCCTCGACGAAGTTCTCGAAGGTGTAATGGTTGTCCAGGTGCCCGTTGAAGGGCGCGACCGGGGCCGCGGCCGGCGCGCTCGAGCGGCCGGAAGCGGCCGGCCGGGCCGGGTTGTCCGCACGCGGCAGGGCGCCCACCTCGAGACTGACCTCGCTGCTGCCGGCGAAATGGCCGAGCAGCTCGCGGATGCGGTCCAGGTAGCGCGCACGCACGTGCTCGACGACGAACGCGTTGGGGGCGTACAGCACCGTCACGTCGTCGCGGCGGACCGATTGCAGGGGTTTGAGCCAGGTCTGCACGTCCTCGGGAGCGAGTTCGGTTTCGAGGCGTTCGAGGCAACGGGGCCAGGCGTCCATAGGGATGGGCAAGTGTTCCAGAATGATGCGTTGACGCGACGTCCGCCGACGCTCGCGCTCGCCACGCGGCGCGACACGAAGGGGACGGGGCCGGCCAGACTATCACCGCCCCGTGGACCGTAACAGCGCGCAGGACGCCGGCCGACGCGCGGTGGCCGGCGATGCCCGGCCCGCAAGGCCGCCGGACCCGCGCATGAATCGCCGGCTGACCGGAAGTTGACCCGCCCCACGGCCCAAGCTAGACTTCGCGGTTCTATTCCGTATCCAACGCAGAGCCGCACCCATGGCCACCAAGCGCACCTACCAGCCCAGCAATCTCAAGCGCAAGCGCGACCACGGTTTCCGTGCGCGCATGG
>JAUIJO010000335.1 GCA_030431185.1 Gammaproteobacteria bacterium
ATCCCCAGAATCCATGTGCCCCGCGACCGGCGGGGCGGAGTCCAGCCATCCATGTTCGCCAACGTTCCCGACCCGATCCCCGCCCGCATGAAGGGCCTCAACCGCGCCGAGATCTGCGACGTCAATTTCACCGAGTTCGTGAACGGCTGGGAGGGCCGTCGCGACGCCGCGCCCGCGCCGGGCGAGGCGATCCTGCCCGGCAGCGCGCTCGATGCGCGGGGCTTTCGTGACCTCTTCGAGTCGCAGCTGGTCAGTCGCCACCTCGACCTGATGGCGCGCGTGCTGCGCGTGCAGAACAAGGTCTTCTACACCATCGGCTCGTCGGGCCACGAGGGCAACGCGATGGTGGCGCGGCTCACCCGGCACACCGATCCGGCCTTCCTGCACTACCGCTCGGGCGGCTTCATGGCCGAGCGCTTCCGCAAGCTGCCGGGCATGGACCCGGTGATGGACTCGGCGCTGTCGTTCGCCGCGAGCAAGGACGATCCGGCCAGCGGCGGCCGCCACAAGGTCTGGGGCAGCAAGCCGCTGTGGGTGCTGCCGCAGACCTCGACCATCGCCTCGCACCTGCCCAAGGCGCTGGGCACGGCGATCGCGATCGAGGCCGGGCGACGCCTCGGCCACGTCCTCCCTGTGCCGGGCGACAGCATCGCGATCTGCTCCTTCGGCGATGCCTCGGCCAACCATGCCACCGCGCAGACGGCGTTCAATGCCGCGGCGTGGACCGCCTACCAGAAACTGCCGGCGCCGGTGCTGTTCGTCTGCGAGGACAACGGCATCGGCATCTCGGTCAAGACGCCAGGGGGCTGGATCGGCAACCGCTTCCGGCACATGGACGGGCTGGACTACTTCGCCGCCGACGGACTCGACCTGGCGTCGGGCTACGGCGATGTCCAGCGGGCCGTCGAGCATTGCCGGCAGACCCGCCGCCCGACCTTCCTGCACCTGCGTACCCAGCGCCTGATGGGCCATGCCGGTACCGACTTCGAGATCGAGTGGCGTTCCATCGACGAACTGTGCCGGGTGGAGGCGGGCGACCCGCTGCTGCGTTCGGCCGCGATCGCGCTCGAGTCGGGCCTGATGTCGAAGGACGACGTGCTGGCCTTGTACGAGGCGACCCGGGCGCGCTGCTTCGCCGCGGCCGAAGAAGCCGACCGCCGGCCCAAGCTCGAGCGGCTGGACGAGGTGGTGGCCCCGCTGGCGCCGTACTCGCCGGAGGCGGTGATGGCCGAGGCGCGCCGGACGGGCGAGACCGGACGGCGCGAGGCCGTGTTCGGGGGCGAGTCGCGCCTGCCCGAACGCCAGGCCCCGCGCCACCTGGCGATCCAGATCAACAACGCCCTGCACGACGTCTTCGCCAAGTACCCCGAGACCCTGCTGTTCGGCGAGGACGTGGCGCAGAAGGGCGGTGTCTACACGGTCACCAAGGGCCTGCAGAAGGCCTTCGGCCCGCGCCGGGTGTTCAACACGCTGCTCGACGAGACGATGATCCTGGGCATGGCCCAGGGCTGCGCCAACATGGGCCTGCTGCCGATCCCCGAGATCCAGTACCTGGCCTATTTCCACAATGCCTGCGACCAGATCCGCGGCGAGGCGGCGAGCCTGCAGTTCTTCAGCAACAACCAGTACGCCAACCCCATGGTCGTGCGCATGGCGGGCCTGGGCTACCAGCGCGGCTTCGGCGGGCACTTCCACAACGACAACTCGATCACCGCGCTGCGCGACATCCCCGGCCTGGTGGTCGGTTGCCCCTCGCGTGGCGACGATGCGGCGACCATGTTGCGCACGCTCGTGGCGTTGTCGAAGGTCGACGGGCGGGTGTCGATCTTCCTCGAGCCGATCGCCCTGTACATGACCAAGGACCTGTACGAGGCGGGCGACGGCGCCTGGCTGACCGCCTATCCGCCCCCGGGCGAGGCGATGGCGCTGGGCGAGGGCCGCGTGTATGGCGAAGGCCACGACGACCTGGTGGT
>JAUIJO010000101.1 GCA_030431185.1 Gammaproteobacteria bacterium
TCCAGCGCGCCGAGATGATCCCGTACAGGATCGCGATGACGGCGCAGCCCAGCGCCATGGTCAAACCGTACTGCTCCAGCATGAACCCCTCCCCGGATAACGAGTGGACTTACGTGGAATTTCGGATATCGGTCTTGTTGTTGGTGTTGCGGGAACGCCTCGCGGCGACCGGTGGGGGCAACGGCCCGACTATCGCACAGGTTGGCGGCCGCGCGCTGCCACCTGGGCCGCACGATGGCCGGAAAGGAGGCGGCCGGCCCCGTGACCGGGCGTTCAGCCCCGGTCTGCCAGCCTGAGTCCGTCCATCCAGGAGATTCCCATGCCTTTCCGACACGTGTTGAGCCTGGCGGTCGCGATGCTCGTCCCGGCCGCGGCCCAGGCCGCCGGACCGGTCCCGGAGATCGAGCGCCCGGTCGCGCCGCCGCAGGCGGTCGGGGCGGTGCATTCGCTGCGCACCATCCCCGAAGCCTGCGCGCGGATCGAAGGCGTCTACACCGGCGATGCCGCCGAGCCGTATCGCTTCGCCGTGGTGAAGACGAGCCCCAACTGCCAGCCACGCGCGCGCTTCGTCGACGCGGCCAAGGCGCGCCCGGACACGGCGGGTGGTTGGATCTACAACGACCTCATCCGCATCCCCAGTGCCGCCTGTCCCGGCCAGCAGGCGGTGGTGAAGCTGTGGCGCAAGCCCGCGGCCGTCGCGCCGCCCGACCTCGATGCGCAGGGCCGCTCGCGCATCTACCTGCAGGATTCGGACAAGACCCGCGCCGCGGCCGCCGACAAGGTGCCGATGTTCGCAGCGGCGATGTCGGTGGAAGGCGAGGGGTGCGCGCCCTGAGCGCGTTCAGCCTTCGAAGGGCGGCAATTTCCGCCGCACCGGTACGTTCTTGAGGCTCACGTATCGGGGCAGCCCGTCGCGCCCGTAGGGCGGCGGCGCTTCGCCGCGCACCAGCGGTTCGAGATAGCGCCGGGCGGCGGGCGTGATGCCATGGCCGTCGCGCCGGATGAAACCCGCCGGCATCTTCTTCTCATGGTTCGCCACCTTTTCCAGGGGCGCCGGCTCGATCTTCCAGCGGTAGGGCGTGTCGGAGGTGCGCACGATCACCGGCATGACCGCGTTCATCCCCTTCAACGCGTACTCCACTGCCTTGCGACCGACCGCCTGGGCCTGGTCGAGGTCGGTCTTCGAGGCGAGGTGGCGCGCGGACCGCTGCAGGTAGTCCGGGAGGGTCCAGTGCACCTTGAGCCCGAGCGCGTCCTTCACCCGCCCGGCGAGGAACGAAGCCACGCCGCCGAGCTGGGTGTGGCCGAAGGAGTCCTTGCCGCCGCCGGCATCGGCGACGAAACGACCGTCCGCGGTCTGGATGCCCTCGCTGGCGACGACCACGCAGTAGCCCACCCGGTCGACCGTCGCCTGCACCTTCGCGAGGAAGCCCGCTTCGTCGTAGGGGCGCTCGGGGAACAGGATCAGGTGGGGGGCATCGTCGCGGCCTTCTCCGGCGAGGCCCGCCGCCGCGGCCAGCCAGCCGGCATGGCGGCCCATCGCTTCGTACACGAAGACCTTGGTCGAGGTCTCCGCCATCGCCGCGACGTCGAGCGCCGCCTCGCGCACCGAGACCGCGGTGAACTTGGCGGCCGACCCGAAGCCGGGGCAGCAGTCGGTGACGGCGAGGTCGTTGTCGACCGTCTTGGGCACGCCGATGCACGCCAGCGGGTAATCGAACTCGGCCGCCAGCCGCGACACCTTCAGCGCGGTGTCGGCCGAATCGTTGCCGCCGTTGTAGAGGAAATAACGCACGTCGTGGGCGCGCAGCACGTCGAGCAGGCGCTCGTAGCGCCCGCGATCCGCCTCGAGCGACTTAAGCTTGAACCGGCACGAGCCGAACGCGCCGCCCGGGGTATGGGCAAGGGCGCGTATCGAGGCCATGCTCTCGCGCGAGGTGTCGATCAGGTCCTCGGCGAGCGCGCCGAGGATGCCGTTGCGCGCGGCCAGCACCTTCACCTTGCGCGCCCGCGCCGTCTGGATCACGGCCGAGGCGGTGGCGTTGATGACGGCGGTGACGCCGCCGGACTGGGCGTAGAGCAGCTTGCCTTGGGCCATGACGTGGTTTCCTGGTCGGGAAGTGGGCCGGGTCGACGATGGCGCGCTTTGGCGTCCATTGGGCGAATTTGCCCGGACAATGCCCGGAAATCCCGCCCGGATGCGGTAAGCTGGGCATCGTTTCGCCCGGCCGGGCGGGTCGTGCGCTCCAGTGTAGCGCCACCGCGGCGGCATCATGCGGGCCCGCTTTTCCGTCTCTTGTGGAGCGATGTTGATGCGATTGGTACTTCTGGGCGCGCCGGGTTCCGGCAAGGGGACGCAGGCGGCCCGCCTCAAGGATCACCTCCAGGTGCCCCACATTTCCACCGGCGACCTGCTGCGCGCCGAAGTCGCCGCCGGCAGCAAGCTGGGCCTGGAAGCCAGGGAAGTGATGGCCCGGGGCGAGCTCGTCAGCGACGCGATCCTGCTGGGCATGCTCGAGGACCGTTTCTCGCGCCCGGACACCGCCAACGGTTTCATCCTCGACGGGTACCCGCGCAACCTCGCCCAGGCCGACGCGCTGGACAGCCTGCTCAAGCGCATCGGCCAGCCGATGGAGGCCGCCGTCCAGCTCGAAGTCCCGACCGAACTGCTGGTCGAGCGCATCGCCGGCCGGGCCGCGGCCGAAGGGCGCGCCGACGACACCCCCGAGTCGGTGCGCACGCGCCTGAACGTCTACAACGAGCAGACCGCGCCGGTCATCGAGTTCTTCCGCCAGCACGGCCAGCTCACCGTGGTCGACGGCGTGGGCTCGATGGACGAGGTCTTCACCCGCATCATCGAAGCGATCGAGCCGGTCCGCGAGGTCGGTTGAGTCCATCGCGTCGCGCGCGGTGCCGACCCGGTCACCGCGCCAGCGCGCAGTCCGCCGCCGGGCGCACGGATCGTAGACGCATGAAACTGCACATCCTCGGCATCGCCGGTACCTTCATGGGCGGTGTCGCCGCGCTGGCCCGCGAGCTCGGCCATGAGGTCGAAGGCAGCGACCAGGCGGTCTACCCGCCGATGTCGACCCAGCTCGAGCAGCTCGGCATCGCGCTGCGACAGGGCTACCGACCCGACAACATCTCCGCCGACTGCGACGAGATCGTGGTCGGCAACGCGCTCTCGCGCGGCAACCCCGCCGTCGAGCAGGTCCTCGATGACGGGCGCCGCTACATTTCCGGCGCCCAGTGGCTGAGCGAGCGCGTGCTGCCGGGCCGCGACACCCTCGCCGTGGCCGGCACCCACGGCAAGACCACCACCACCACCATCCTGACCTACCTGCTGCAGGCGGCCGGACGCGCGCCCGGCTTCCTGGTCGGCGGCGTCGCCGAGGACTTCGGCGTGTCCGCGCGCATCGGTGAGGGTCGCGAGTTCGTCGTCGAGGCCGACGAGTACGACACCGCGTTCTTCGACAAGCGCAGCAAGTTCGTCCACTACCGGCCGCTGGTCGCGATCCTCAACAACCTCGAGTTCGACCACGCCGACATCTTCCCGGACGTGGCCGCGATCCAGCGCCAGTTCCATCACCTGGTGCGGACCGTGCCGCGCCGCGGTCGGCTAGTGGTCAACGGCGAGGACGCGCGCCTGGCCGAAGTGCTGGAGATGGGCTGCTGGACGCCGGTCGAGCGCTTCGGCCTCGACGGCGGGGATCACGAATGGACGGCGCGGCTGCTGGCCGATGACGGCAGTGCCTTCGTCGTCGTGCACCGGGGTCGCGAGCTGGGCGAAGTCCGCTGGCCGCTGCTGGGCCGCCACAACGTGATGAACGCGCTGGCAGCCCTGGCCAGTTGCGCAGCGGTCGGCGTCGACGTCGGCCCCTTGCTGCCCGCCCTGGCCGGGTTCCGCAGCGTGAAGCGGCGCATGGAGCGCCTCGGCGAGGCCCGCGGCGTGACCGTCTACGACGATTTCGCCCATCATCCGACCGCCATCCAGGCCACGCTCGCCGGCCTGCGCGCGAAGGTCGGCGCGGCGCGGATCCTGGTGGCGATGGAGCCGCGGAGCAATTCCATGCGCCTGGGCGCCCACGCGCAGGCACTCGCGCCCTCGCTGGAGGACGCGGACGCGGTGGTCTTCCTGCATCGGCCCGGACTGGCCTGGGACGCGGCCCGGGTGGTCGACGCGGTGCGCGGGGACGCGGTCACCGCCGTCGACGTCGACGCGCTGCTCGATGCGTTGGACGGGCGCGCCCGCGAGGGCGACCACGTGGTGTTCATGTCCAACGGGGGCTTCGACGGCGCGCCGCGTCGTTTCCTCGACCGGCTGAGCGGTCCCTGACGCCGGCCCGCCCGCCCCGCCCGGGATGACGCCGCGCGGATGATGCGTAACACTGGCGGGGTGTCGAAACCGCCGCTGCCCGTCGAATCGCTGCCCCTGTTCCCGCTCCATGCCGTGCTGTTGCCCGGCGCGGCGATGACCCTGCGCGTGTTCGAGCCGCGCTACCTCGACCTGGTCCGCGAGTGCGGGCGCAATGGCCACGGTTTCGGCATCTGCCTGATCATAGAGGGCGAGGAGGTCGGGGCGGTCGCGTCGGCCGCGGCCTATGGCACCGAAGCGGTGGTCGAGGACTTCGGCACCGGCGACGACGGGCTGCTGGTCCTGCACGTGAGGGGACGGCGGCGCTTCCACGTCCATCGCGTCCGCGTGCGCGACAACGGCCTGCAGGTGGCCGATGTCAGCTGGTGCGCCGCCGATGCCGTCGAGCCGCTCCAGCCCGAACACGGCCTGCTGGCGACCCTGCTGCATGAAGTCATCGACAAGGTCGGCGGCGAGCACGCGCAAGCCGAGCATGCCCGCTTCGACGACGCGGCCTGGGTCGGCTGGCGCCTGGCGGAGATGCTGCCGCTGGAGAATCCCCAGCGGCAGGTGCTGCTGCAGACCGAGGACCCGCACGAGCGTCTGCAGCAGGTGCTCGCGCTACTGCCCTGAGCGATCCGCCACGCTGTGCAGGCGCAACACCGGCAGCCCCGTGCCGGGGTGGACGCCCTCGGCCTGCTCGAAACCCGAAAGCGCTTCGCGCACGGCCTTGAAGGCCTCGCCCTCGTCGGGCTCGGGGCGCCACAGCGCGAACAGGTCGAAGGGCCGGGCCAAGTACAGGCGCTGGGTCGCACCGAGCCACAGGGGGGTGCCGTCGTCGAGCGCGGCGGGTGCCGGCCATAGCCGCAGCGCCAGCTTGCGTGGCGCCTGCCCGGGCGCATCGGGGAGGTCGCGCACCATCAGCAGGGCCTCGGCCTGTGCATCCAGCGTCGCCGGCAGCACCGGTTGAGCCCGCGCCGGCGTGTCGTCGTCGAGCAGGCCCACGGTCGCGGTCCAGTCGGCCTGCGGCTGCACGCGCCAGCCCTCGGCCTCCAGCGCGAGCTGCAGCGGGGCCAGCGGCCCGGCCACCTGCAAATCGAGCGTCCAGCGGCGACGCACGTCGCGTTCGTCCCGCTGGGCCGGCAGGGTCTGCCAGTCCTCGCGCCACCAGTCCGCGTCGCTGACGATGCGCAGCGGTTCCACTGCCTGGAACTTCGCCAGCAGGCTGTCCGCCGCGCGCGGCGCATGCCAGGCGGCCGCGGCGAGGAAGCTGCCGTAGAACATCCAGGCCAAGGGGTGCATCCAGAACGAGCGCGCCTGGTGGCTACGGTAGGCCAGGCCGAGGATCAGCAGCCAGACGATGCCGAACAGCGTGCCGCCGACGATGTCGCTCAGCCAGTGCGCGCCCAGGTAGAGCCGCGCGAAGCCGATCAGCGTGGTCGCGACGCCGGCCACCAGGTAGGGCCAGACGCGCTTGCGCCCCGGCAGCTCGCGTGCGATCAGCACCGCGAAGAAGCCGAATACCACCGTCGCCATCGTCACGGACACCGAGGGGAAGCCGAAGCCGGCCGGCGCGGTGGGCGGACGCGGCATGTCGATCGCCGCTTCCAGCAGCGCGGTCAGCACCAGGCCGAACACGATCGCCGCGATCCAGTGCGCCGCGGCCATCCAGCGCCTGCGCCACAGCAGGTAGACCAGCGGCACGGCGGCGGCGGTACCCAGCACGGGCAGGTCGCCCATGCTCGCCAGTGCGGCCATCATGCGGTCCGCCAGCGGGTTGCGCAGGCTCCACATGAAGGTGTGCACGCTGTGGTCGAGGGGCAGGGGCCCCCCGCTGGCGAACAGGGTCGCCAGCAGCGAGAACCAGATCCAGCTGATCGCGAGCAGGCACAGCGCCAGGATCACCAGCGACGGGGATTCCGGCCGGTTGGGGTCGACCAGCGCGCTCGCGTATCGCCCGAGCCGGGGGTGACGGCGGAACCAGTCCAGCGCCCGCGCCAGCCATTTGTCGGCATGCATCGCCGACCAGCGCCAGGTGTAGAGCACGCTGGCCCAGACCAGGCCCAGCGCGACCAGCAGCACCCCGAACACGATGGCGAGGCGGTCCGCGACCGCGGCGACGGCCTCGTAGGACGCGCCCAGGATCCAGCCCGGGGCGAGGAACAGGGCGGCCCAGCCGACGCAGGCCACCAGGCTGGGCAAAAGGTAGCGCGGGAACGGCATGTGCAGCATGCCGGCGATCGCGGGCACGAAGGGTCGAACCGCACCGACGAAACGGGCGATGAAGATGCTCTTGACCCCATGGCGACGGAACATCGATTCGCTGCGCTCCAGCCATTGCGGATAGCGCGAGAACGGCCAGCGCTGGCGCAGCTGCGGACCCCAGAGGCGACCGACCCAATAGCTCAGGGCGTCGCCGAGCAGGGCGCCCAGGGCCGCGGCGGCGAGCGCATAGGGTCCGTTGATGTGCCCCAGCCCGACCATGGCACCCACCGCGAACAACAGGGGGAGGGCCGGCACCACGATGCCCAGGATCACCAGGGCGTCGCAGAACGCGATCAGGAAGATCAACGCGCCGGCGGCGGTGGGGTGTGCCGCGATCCAGGCGGTCGCGTTTTCTAGCCAGGCCGATTCCATCGCGGAATTATGGGGGACGATCGTCCTTCGCGCCCGTGCGGGAGGACACGGTCGACGATGCCGGTCGGCCCAAACGCGGCCGCGCGCCCTAGAATCGTCCCATGTCGATCGAAGTCTCCGCCCTCAAGTCCGACAGTTTCGGCCGCATCGCGCTGATGCGCGACGAGGCCGGCCTGTTCGTCCGCCGCGACCTCGCCCACGTACCCCTGTGGCTGCGCCTCCCGGCCTGGTGGCTGGCCCGGCGCGAGGCTGCGGCATTGCGCGCCGTCGTCGGACTGGACGCCGTGCCGCAACTGCGGGCCTGGAACGGACGGTGCCTGGACCGCAGCTTCATGGCCGGCGCGGCGATGTACCAGCGGCCGCCGCGCGGCGACCTCGCCTACTTCCGCCAGGCCCGGCGCCTGTTGCAGGGCCTGCACCGGCACGGCATCGCCCACAACGACCTGGCCAAGGAGGCCAACTGGCTCGTGCTCGAGGACGGCGCGCCGGCGATCATCGATTTCCAGCTCGCCGTTCGCGGTCGTCCGCGCTCGCGCTGGATGCGCCTGCTCGCCCGCGAGGACCTGCGCCACCTGCTCAAGCACAAGCGCACCTACTGCCCGGAGGCCATCACGCCCGTGGAGCGGCGCGTCCTCAAACGCCGTTCCTGGCTCCGGGACGCGTGGTTCGCCACGGGCAAGCCGGTCTACCGCTTCGTCACCCGTCGCATCCTCCACTGGGAGGACAATGAGGGCCAGGGACCCAAGCCCTGAAACCCGCCCGTCGCCATCGGCCGAGGGCGGTACACGCTACCCTGCAGTCCCATCCCCAATCACCCATCATCCCCATGAGCCTGAGTGGAAAGACCCTGTTCATCACCGGCGCGTCGCGTGGCATCGGTCGTGCCATCGCCCTGCGTGCGGCCCGGGATGGGGCCAACATCGCCGTCGTCGCGAAGTCGGGCGTGCCCAACCCCAAGTTGCCCGGCACCATCCACAGCGTGGCCGAAGAAGTGGAGGCGGCCGGCGGCCAGGCCCTGGCGCTTCAGTGCGACATCCGTGAGCAGGAACAGGTGCGCGCGGCGGTCGCGGCCACCGTGGATGCGTTCGGAGGCATCGACATCCTGGTCAACAACGCCAGCGCGATCTGGCTTCGCGGTGCCCTCGACACGCCGATGAAGCGATACGACCTGATGCAGGAGGTCAATGCCCGCGGCAGCTTCCTCTGCGCCCAGGCCTGCCTGCCGCACCTACTCGAGGCGCCCAATCCGCACATCCTCACCCTGGCGCCCCCGCCCTCGCTCGACCCCAAGTGGTGGGCGCCGCATACCGCCTATACCCTGGCCAAGATGGGCATGAGCTTCGTCACCCTGGGCCTTGCGGCCGAATTCAGTGGGAAGGGCGTCGCGATCAACGGCCTGTGGCCGCGGACGCTGATCGCCACGGACGCGCTCAACATGATCCCGGGCGTCGATACACGCAACGCCCGCACACCGGCGATCATGGCCGATGCCGCGCATGCGGTGCTGACGCGGGAGGCCGCCGGATTCAGCGGCCGGTTCCTCATCGACGACGAGGTCCTCGCCGAAGCCGGCGTGACCGATCTGGATCGCTACGCGGTCGAACCGGGCCAGCCCCTGCTGCCCGACCTGTTCCTGGACCCGTGAGGATCCACCGTCGCGGGGACGAGGTGCACGCACTCCTCGAGCCACCAATCACCAATCACCAGTCACCAGTCAATCATCCCGCCATGAAATACCTGCACACAATGGTCCGCGTCCGCGACCTCGACGCTTCCCTCAAGTTCTTCTGCGAGGGTCTCGGCCTGGTCGAGAACCGTCGGAAAGACTATCCGCAAGGCCGCTTCACCCTCGTCTACCTGGGGGCTCCCGAGAATCCGGAGGCCGAGGTCGAACTGACCTGGAACCACGACGACGAGGCCTACACCGGTGGCCGCAACTTCGGCCACCTGGCCTTCGCCGTCGACGACATCCATGCGACCTGCCAGCACCTGCAGGACATGGGCGTGACGATCAATCGTCCTCCGCGCGACGGCCACATGGCGTTCGTGCGCTCGCCAGACGGCATCTCGGTCGAGCTCCTGCAGAAGGGCGATGCCCTGGCACCGGTCGAGCCCTGGGCCTCGATGCCCAATACAGGGACCTGGTAGGTCCGTAGTGGTGGCCGGATGCGACGGTGGGTATCGCCTCCGGCTCGACCCACCCTACGACGACGCCGCAACCGACCCCTCTCCGGCAGCCCTCCCACAAGCCGTCATCCCAGCGAAAGCTGGGATCCAGCCTTTGGCACGGTCGGGCAGCTCCATCCCCGGCCCGGGCGCGAGCGCCCCGGCGTTCGTGGCCGCGCGAACCGGTGGTTCGCAAGCCGCGGCCCCTCACCCCCCGGCCCAGCGCAGCGCTCTGGGCGTTCGGCAAGACCACGCGGCAGTGCCGCGCAAGCGGTCTTCCCTCACCCCATAGGCGCGTGGAGGGGGGTGCCGCAGTGGCGGCAGTGCAGGGCGTCGGGGTCGTGGCCTTCGAGGCCGCAATCGGGACAGCCACGTGAATCGTGGTGGTCGCCGCCTCCCGAGGCCTCGCGCAGGCTGCTGGCGAGTTCGGCCGTGTAGATGCCGGTGGGTACGGCGATCACGCTGTAACCGATCAGGATCAGGATCGACGCGATGAAGCGGCCGACCACGGTTTCCGGCGAGATGTCGCCGTAGCCCACCGTCGACATGGTCACGATGGCCCAGTACATCCCGGTCGGGATGCTGGTGAAGCCGTGTGCCGGCCCCTCGATGATGTACATCAGCGCGCCGAAGATCACCACCACGGTGAGGATCGCGCAGACGAAGACGAAGATCTTGCGCCGGCTGCGCCACAGCGCCTTGACCAGCACGCCGCCCTCTTCGACGTACTGGGTGAGCTTGAGGATGCGGAACAGCCGCAGGATGCGCAGGATCCGGACCACCAGCAGGCTCTGGCTGCCGGGGAGCAGCAACGACATGTAGGTCGGCAGGATCGACAGCAGGTCGATGATGCCCCACACGCTCAGTGCATAGCGAAGCGGTCGCTTGACCACCACCAGACGCAGCACGTACTCGGCGGTGAACAGCAGCGTGAACGCCCATTCCAGGAGATACATCGCCGCAGCATGCCGGGCGTGGATCCTGGGCACGCTGTCGACCATGATGACCAGGACGCTGGCGAAGATCGCGAAGATCAGCAGCAGGTCGAAATTCCGCGACGGCGGCGTGTCGTGCCGATAGATGATGTCGAACCAGCGCCGGCGCCAGCCGGTTTCGGTCGCGGGATTGAGTTGTGGCGTGAACAGCAGGCGCATGGGACCCTCCGGCCCCGGATTGTGCCGCATTCGGCCCGGCAATCGGCGAGAATGCGTTTCCATCGTTCCGATCACCGGTCCCAGGACACCATGAGCACTGCCAACGACTCCCTCTGCGCCCTTGCCGACGATTACTACGTGCCGGTGTACCGGCCGCGCCGTATCGTGCTGGACCGGGGCCAGGGTTCGCGCATCCATGACC
>JAUIJO010000102.1 GCA_030431185.1 Gammaproteobacteria bacterium
CCCCGACATGGTCGGACACACGGGCGTGTTCGACGCGGCGGTCAAGGCCGCCGAGGCCGTGGATGTCGCGATCGGCGCCGTGCGCGACGCCGTGGAACGGGCCGGGGGTGCGTTGCTGGTCACCGCCGACCACGGCAACCTGGAGATGATGCGCGACCCCGCCACGGGCCAGGCGCACACCGCCCATACCACCGGGCCGGTGCCCCTTGTCTACGTGGGCCCGCGCAAGGCGACGCTGCGCAGCGGCGGCGCCCTGCGCGACGTCGCGCCGACCATCCTCGACCTGCTCGGCCTGCCGCAGCCGGGCGAGATGAGCGGCCAGAGCCTGCTGGAGGCCTGATGCGCCCGGCGCGACCGGCGGCCATTGCCCTGCTGGCCGGGGCCGCGCTGGCCGTGCTCGCGTTGTCGCTGCAGGCGCAGGACAGTCGCGACACCCAGCGCAAGCTGGACGAGGTCAAGGCCGAACTGCGATCCGTGGCCGCCGATCGCCGGCGCATCGAGGGCGAGCGCGGCGAGGCCCACCGCGAGCTGCGCCAGGCCGATGAGAAAGTGGGTGAATCCAATCGTCGCCTGCGCGAGATCGAATCGCAGCTGGCCGAACAGCGAGCTGCGCTGGACGCCCTCGAGGCCCGCCGGGCAACCATGCAGTCCGCCATGTCGGGCCAGCGGGAGGAGCTCGCGCAACTGGTGCGCGCGGCGTACGCGCAGGGCGGGGACGCGCCCCTGAAGGTCCTGCTGGCCCAGGACAGCGTCGCCGAAGCCAACCGCCTGCTGACCTACCACCGCTACCTGCAACAGGACCGGATGAAGCGCATCCGCGAACTGGCGTCCCGGCTCGAGGCGCTCGATGCGGTGGAACGCGACATCGCCGAGCGCCAGCGCGCGCTGGAAGCCTCGCGCGGCGAAGTCGACGCGCGACTGGCGACGCTGCGCGAGGATCGGGTCGCGCGCGAAGCGGTCGTGGCCCGGCTCGACGCGCGCTACAAGAGCCGTCGCGATCGCGAACAGTCGCTCGGTCGGGACGCCAAGGGGCTCGAGCAGCTGCTGCGGCAGTTGCGCGCGGCGGCGGCGAAGGCCGAAGCCGAACGCCGTCGCATCGCGGCCGAGCGCGCCGCCGCGGCGGCCGCCGCCTCCGCGACGCCGGGCACGCGACCCGCGCCACCGGCGCCTTCGCTCGCCAGCAGCGCGATCGGGGGGCCACGGGTGGGCGGCACCGGCTGGCCCCTGAGCGGCGCCCTGCTGGCCGGGTTCCACGCCAGGATGCCCGACGGACGCAGCAGCGACGGCCTGTTGCTGGGGGCGGATGCGGGCACGGCGGTCAAGACGGTGGCCGATGGCAGCGTCGTGTACGCCGGCTGGATGACCGGCTACGGCCTGCTGCTGATCGTGGACCACGGCGGCGGCTACATGAGCCTGTACGCCCACAACGATGCCCTGCTCAAGGACGTCGGCGACAGCGTCAAGCGGGGCGACCCGGTGGCCACCGTCGGCAGCTCCGGCGGCCATGGACGGCCGGCGCTCTATTTCGAGCTGCGCCGGGACGGCAAGCCGGTCGATCCGAACGTGTGGCTGCGGCGCTGAATGGGCATGCGGGACGGTGATCGCGTTAACGAAAGCTTCCATCCAGGCGTCCTAACGTGTTCCCATCCGGTGATCGC
Organism: Gammaproteobacteria bacterium; assembly: GCA_030431185.1. Classification (GTDB taxonomy): domain Bacteria; phylum Pseudomonadota; class Gammaproteobacteria; order Xanthomonadales; family Xanthomonadaceae; genus Marilutibacter. Next base: position 1,659 of record JAUIJO010000102.1, read on the forward strand.
GCCGCCCCGTCCCGGCGTCGGTCCATCCACAGACACAGACTGCCTGGAGTGCGCTGCATGAGGTTTCGATTCCCTTCCCCGGTGGCATCCGCGTTGCTGGTTTCCGCGTTGGGGGTTGGCCTGCTCGGGGTGTCCCCCGCGCAGGCGCAGGACGGCTCCCCGGAGGAAGGCGTGCCCGCCGGCATGCAGGCCGACGAGCCGGCCGCCGATCCCGCCGCCGATCCCGCCGCCGATCCCATGGCGCCGCCCGCGATCGAAGGCGTCGCGGACGAAGCGGGCGGGGAGGCCGTCGACACCACCGTGCCGCTGGAGGAGATCCGGCGCTACGTGACCGTCTACAGTGCGATCAAGCAGGCCTACGTGGAGCCGGTGGAAGACAAGGCGCTCATGGAAGCGGCGATCCGTGGCCTGCTGTTCGACCTGGACCCGCACAGCGTCTATTTCGACAAGGCCTCGGCCGAGGACTTCGACGAACAGTCGCGCGGGGCCTACGAGGGCATCGGCGTCGAGCTGCAGCGCCAGCCCGACGGCAACCTGAAGGTCATCGCCCCCATCGACGGCACGCCCGCGGAGCGCGCGGGCCTGCAGTCGGGCGACCTGATCACCGCCATCGACGGCAAGGGCTTCGATCCCGACGAAGGCGACACTTCGGCCCCGCTTCGCGGTCCGGCGGGGAGCTCGCTGACCCTGACCATCGTGCGCAAGGGAAAGGACGCGCCATTCGACGTCACCCTGACCCGGGACACGATCCGCATCACCAGCATCCGCGGCCGCATGCTCGAGCCGGGATACGGCTACATCCGCGTCAGCGCCTTCCAGGCCGATACCGCCGCCGACTTCGAGACCCAGCTGGAAGCCTTGAAGCGCGAGGCCGGGGGGGCGCTTCGCGGTCTGGTGATCGACCTGCGCAGCAACCCGGGTGGCCTGCTGACCTCGGCCGTGCAGATCGCCGACGACCTGCTCGACGAAGGCGCCATCGTCAGTACGCGTGGCCGGATCTCGATCAGCGATGCCCAATTCTCCGCCACGCCCGGGGACCGCATGGACGGGGCCCCGGTGGTCCTGCTGGTCGACGCCGGCTCGGCGAGCGCTTCGGAAGTCCTCGCGGGCGCGCTGCGCGACAACGGGCGCGCGCGGGTGGTGGGCAGCCGCACCTTCGGCAAGGGGTCGGTGCAGACCCTGTTGCCGCTCGACAATGGCGATTCGATCAAGTTGACCACGGCGCGCTATTACACGCCCAGCGGCAAGTCGATCCAGGCCCTGGGCATCGTTCCCGACGTGGTGCTCCATCCCGCCGCGGACGCCGCCAACGGGGGGCGCGCGACCTACGTCGAATCCAGCCTCCCCGGGCACCTCAGCGGCGACGAGGAAGGCGTCGGCAATGCAGGCGACAACGCCGGCGAAGTGCTCAGTGGCGACAGCCATATCGCCGCCGCGCTGGCCGAACTGAAGAAAGTCGCGCCCCGGGGGGGCCAGGCGGCGCCCGCCGCGCGGTAGCCCGCCGCCCTGACGCGAGGGGGGACGCGGCGCGAGGGGTCCGGGCGTCGCGCGGGGCGCCATGCCGCGCCGGGCCATTGGTCACCCTGACCATGCTCCATTGCCGCATCGGAGCGCGGCTGCCTAGGATGCGATCGACGCCGCCCGGCAGACCACGTCAAAGGGATTCGATGCTCACGATCCGCGATCTCAGCAAGACCTACGCCAATGGCGTCCATGCACTCGACAAGGTCAGCCTGGACATCCCGCAAGGCATGTTCGGCCTGCTGGGCCCCAATGGCGCGGGCAAGTCCTCGCTGATGCGGACCCTGGCGACCCTGCAGGACGCGGACGGCGGCAGCGTCGCCCTCGACGACGGGAATGGCGGAACGATCGACGTGCTGCGCGACAAGGAGGCGGTCCGCCGCCAGCTCGGTTACCTGCCCCAGGACTTCGGCGTCTATCCGAAGGTCAGTGCGCTCGAGCTGCTCGACCATTTCGCCATCCTCAAGGGCCTGACGGCACGCGGGCCGCGCAAGGAGGTCGTGGAAGGGCTGCTCGGCCAGGTGAACCTGTGGGACGTCCGCAAGCGCAGGCTGGGGACGTTCTCGGGCGGCATGCGCCAACGCTTCGGCATCGCGCAGGCTCTGCTGGGCGACCCACGCCTGGTGATCGTCGACGAGCCCACCGCCGGGCTGGATCCGGAGGAGCGCAACCGCTTCCTCAACCTGCTGGCGGAGATCAGCGAACGGGTCGCGGTGATCCTGTCGACCCATATCGTCGAGGACGTGACCGACCTGTGCCCGACGATGGCGATCCTCAACCGGGGCCAGGTGTTGCTTTCGGGGCGGCCGGTCGACGCGATCGACGCGCTGTCCAGGCAGGTCTGGCGCAAGCAGGTCGCCAAGGCCGAGCTCGCCGGCTACGAGGCGCGCCACATGGTGTTGTCGAAGCGGCTGGTGGCCGGCAATCCGGTATTGCACGTCTTCGCCAGCGACCCGCCGGGCGATGGCTTCGAACAGGTCGAGCCCGACCTCGAGGACGTGTACTTCCGGCAGCTTCGCCAGCACGCGAAGGCGGCCTGACGGAGGCGCACATGATCCTGGAAATCCTGCGCTTCGAGCTGCGCGAGCAGCTCCGCTCTCCGTTGTTGTGGCTGGTGTCGGGACTGTTCGGGCTGCTCGCGTTCGCGCTGGGCAGCAGCGAGGCGGTGCAGATCGGCGGCGGCCTCGGCAATGTCCACCAGAACGCGCCGCTGGTCGTCGCGCGCCTGTTCGGCCTGTTCAGCCTGTTCGGCCTGCTGGTCAGCGCGATCTTCGTGTCCGGCGCGCTGCTTCGCGACTTCGAGCAGGGCACGGCGGAGCTGTATTTCAGCACGCCGCTGCGCCGCGGCCACTACCTCGCCGGGCGCTTGCTCGCGGCGATGCTGGCCTGCCTGTTGATCTACCTGCTGGCCGCCGCCGGCCTCTTCCTCGCCCAGTTCATGCCCTGGATCGCGCCGGAGCGACTCGGGCCGGTGTCCCTGGCGCCGTACGGCTGGAGCTTCGCCATCATCGTCCTGCCCAACCTGGTCCTGTGCACGGTGATGCTCGCCCTGTTCGCGTCGCTGTCGCGCAGCATCATGTGGGTCTACCTGGGCGTGCTCGCGTTCCTGCTGCTCTACCTGGTCACCGGCGTGATGATGCGCGACCTGGACAACACCTGGCTGGTCACCTTGTCGGAACCGCTGGGCCTGCGTGCCCTGTCATGGACGACCCGCTACTGGTCGGCGGAGGAGCGCAATACCGGCCTCCCGGCGTTGTCCGGCTACCTGCTGGCCAACCGCGCGCTCTGGCTGGCCGTCGCCAGTGGCCTGGCTGTCGCTCTCTTCGCCAGCTTCCGCACCGAGCGCAGCGGCACGCGCGCGGGGCGTGGCCGCCGACGCGCGGAGCCGGCTGGAGGACCATCCGGTCGGGCGGCCGGGGAGGTCCGGCCGTCCCGGCGCGTGGTCCGGCTCGCGCCCGCGCACGGGGCCCGAACCGTCGGAAGGCAGTTCCTGCAGCAGCTGCGCTTCGACATGAAGGGCGTCTTCCGGAGCGTCCCGTTCCTGGTGATGCTCGCCTTCGCGATGATCAATTTCATCGGGGCCGCGCTGAACCAGGGCGACATGTACGGCACGCCATTGTTGCCGGTGACCTCGCAGATGCTGGCCGCCCTCCAGGGCAGTTTCAGCTGGATGCTGATCATCATCGTGCTGTTCCATGCCGGTGAGCTGGTCTGGAAGGAGCGGGCCGCGCGCATCCACGAGGTCAGCGACGCGATGCCCGTTCCCGACTGGATGCCGTTGGCCGCCAAGTTCTGCACGCTGGTGCTCGTGGTGGTGAGCTTCCAGGCCGCCGGCGCGATCGTTTCCATCGGGATCCAGGCCTTGGACGGGAGGGTCGGGTTCGAGCCACTGGTCTACGTGAAGTCGCTTTCGCTGGACTCACTGGTCTACATCCTGATGGGCGGCATGGCGCTTTGCCTGCAGGTGCTGGCCAACAACAAGTTCGCCGGCTACGCGCTGCTGATCCTGGTCCTGGTGGTGCAGGCCACCCTCGGCATGCTCGATTACACCCATCACCTGTATACCTTCGGGAGCTGGCCGAACGCGCCGTACTCGGACATGAACGGCTACGGCCACTTCCTCGTCGGCCAGCTTGCCTTCGAGGGCTACTGGCTGTTGTTCATGGCCATCCTGCTGCTGGTGTCCACCGCGATGTGGGTGCGGGGCAGCGACACGGCCTGGGCGCGCCGCCTGGCACGGGGGCGCGAGCGCATGCGCGGCGGGCTGGCATGGGCCACCGCGCTCGCGATGCTGGCCTTCGTGGCCTGGGGTGGCGTCCTGTTCTGGAACACCAACGTGCGCAACACCTTCATCGCGCCCGACCGCCAGCTCGACCTCCAGGCGCGTTACGAAACCGAGCTGGGCGGGTTCCGCGACCTGCCCCAGCCGCGCATCCTCGCCGCCAGCACCGAGATCGACCTTCGGCCCGAGACCCAGGCGCTTCACGTGCGCGGGCGCTACCGCATCGTCAATCCCCACGATGCGCCGCTCGACGAGATCCACGTCGCGATGGACGAGGACGAAACCCTGGCATCGATCGACCTGGGCGGTGCCACCCTCGTGCGCCACGAGCAGGAGCTGGGCTATCGCATCTATCGCCTCGACGCAGCAATGCAGCCCGGCGAGGTCCGCGACGTCGACTTCGTCGTCGATCGCGTCCCGCGCGGCATCACCAACGACGTCGCCCAGCACGAGGTGGTGGAGAACGGCAGCTTCTTCAACAACCGCCTGTTCCCGGCGTTCGGCTACCAGGCCGGCGTCGAGATCATGGACCGCCACGAGCGTCGCAAGCGCGGCCTGGGCGAGGCGCGCCGGATGAACCGGCTCGAGGACGATGCCGCCCGGGCCAACAACTACGTCGACGACGATGCCGACTGGATCGACTTCAAGACCACCATCTGCACCGCGCCGGACCAGACCGCGCTGGCGCCGGGCTACCTGACGCAGCGCTTCGAGCGCGACGGCCGCGCGTGCTTCAGCTACGAGATGGATCGCCCGATGCTGAACTACTACGCGTTCCTGTCGGGGCGCTGGGAGGTGACGGAGGGGCGCTACAAGGACATTCCCATCGAGGTCTACCACCACCCCGGGCACGCGTTCAACGTCCAGCGGATGATCGAGGCGGCGCGCAAGTCGCTGGCCTACTACGAGGACGCATTCACGCCCTACCAGCACAGGCAACTGCGCATCCTCGAGTTCCCGGGCTACGAGACCTTCGCCCAGAGCTTCGCCAATACCATCCCCTATTCGGAGCGCATCGGTTTCATCGCCGACCTCGGCGACCCGGAGGCAATCGACTATGTGTTCTATGTCACCGCCCACGAGGTCGCCCACCAGTGGTGGGCGCACCAGGTGATCGGCGGCGACGTCCAGGGCGCGACGGTCCTGTCGGAATCGCTCTCGCAGTACTCGGCCCTGATGGTGATGGAGCACGAGTACGGGCGCGCGAAGATGAGGCGTTTCCTCAAGCACGAACTCGACAGTTACCTGTCCGACCGGGCCGGCGAGCGCCTCGAGGAACTGCCGCTGTATCGCGTCGAGAACCAGCCGTACATCCACTATCGGAAGGGGGCGCTGGTGTTCTACCGGCTCCGCGAGGAGATCGGCGAGGCCGCCCTGAATCGCGCGCTGAAGCGCTTCCTCCAGGACAAGGGCTACCAGTCACCGCCCTATACGACATCCGCCGAGCTGGTCGACTACATCCGCGCCGAAGCACCGGCGTCGGCGGACACGCTGGTGACCGACCTGTTCGAGAAGATCAGCTTCTACGACAACCGCGTGGACGCCGCGACGGCGCGGCTGCGGGATGACGGGAAGTACGAGGTGACGCTTTCGCTGCACGCGGCCAAGCGCTATGCCGACGGCGTCGGCAAGGAAACCGCCGGCACGCTCGACGACTGGATCGAGGTCGCCGTGTTCGGCGAGGGGGAGGGCGATGGCGAACGCGTGCTCTACCTGCAGCGGCTGCATGTCACGAGCAGCAATCCCACGGTCACGGTGGTGGTCGACGGGAAGCCGGTCGAAGCCGGCTTCGACCCCTACAACAAGCTGATCGACCGGGTCTCCTCCGACAACCGCAAGCGGGTCAGCCTGTAGCCGCGGGGGGCCTCAGCGCGGCTTGCCCGGGACCGGGAAGGGCGTGACGACCTTTTCCCCGCTGCCGGCGTCGCGGATGGTGGAGGTTCCCTTGCGCTCGACTTCCTCGATTCGCACGATGCTCTGCATCGGCAGGTGCAGCACGCGCGTGTCGCCGAACTCGTCGCGCAGGCGCTCCTCGGTCGGATCGACCACGAGCCCGGCATTCACGTCGAACACCAGGTCGTGGACCTCGGTGAAGCCCCATAGCGAACCGGACGCCACCGAGCGGGCATACAGCTCGTAGACCTTGCCGGCGTTGAGGAAGGTGACCTTGTAGAGGGGCTTGGGCATCGGTTGGGCGGAGTCGGGCGACAGGGTGTTAGTGGTGCCGGACCGCGCGAATGCAATGCCGGCGGGATCAGAAGCCGCTGCGCCGTCGCATCTGGCGGGTGATGCCGGCGCGCGCGGCCAGCGCGAACACGCCGCCGAAGGCGAAGCCGGCGAGGTGCGCCGACCAGGCCACGGCGCCGAAGGCCGGGCCGATGTAGGTGAACAGGATCTGCAGCAGGCCCCAGGTACCGATCAGCAGGGAGGCCGGCACCCTCAGGAACTGCAGGTAGAGGCCGAGCGGCAGCACCACGCCGAGCTTGGCCTGTGGGAACAGGGCCAGGTACGCGCCGATGAGCGCCGACACCGCGCCGCTGGCGCCGAAGATGACCCGGTCGGGCGTGCTGATCGAGATCACCGCGGCCAGGTTGGCGATCGCGCCGCCGAGCAGGAACACCAGCAGCAGGCGCCAGGGCCCCATGATGCGTTCGGCGGGCAGCCCGAAGATCAGCAGGAACACCAGGTTGCCCAGCAGGTGGGCCCAGTCCGCATGCATGAACACGGCGGTGAACAGGCGCGCCCAGTCATGGGCGGACACCGGGCTCAATCCGCCCGAGAGGGCCCCCCATTCCTGGATCAGCAGCGCCTGTTGGCTGGCCGGTTGCAGGGTGGTCCAGGCGAAGCAGACCCACAGGACCGCGAACAGCGAGGGCGTGGCCCAGCGCAGCGACTGTTTTCCACGGGACGGGACGGCTATGAACATCGGAACCGGGTACTCGGAATCGGGCGAGCGAAGCAGGCAGCATGACCACTGGGACTGGCCATCCCCCATGGCTCTGGACCATAAGGCATCCGTACAGGCCGATGCATCCGTTACCCTCTGGATTTGTGGCGCCGGTTGTTAATAACCGGTTAACACGCGGTATAGTACATACGGCGTCGTATGTCGGGAGGGGTTCCGGCACGCAAGGACCGGTAAGCCGGACCTGGGCGAACGACCCGGGAAGACCCAAATAACACTCCAATGGAGACAACATTCTATGCAACACGCAGACCGCATCATCCGCCTGTCGGCGCTCGCCCTCGGCATCACCGGCGCGCTGGCCGTGGGCCAGGTCCATGCTTCGGGCTTCCAGCTCAAGGAAAACAGCGCCAAGGCGCTGGGCAATGCTTTCGCCGGCGCCGGTGTCCGCACCGATGATTCGTCGGTGGTCACCAACAACCCCGCCACGATGACGCAGCTCCAGGCCACCACGACGGTGCAGCTGGACGTCACCGCGGTCGACCTGAACTACGAGGCCGACGGCGTCAGCGGCACCGACGTCCTCGGCCAGCCGCTCAGCGGCGGCAACGGCGGCCAGGCCGGCGATGTCACGCCGGTCCCGGCCTTCTCGATCGTGCACCGCTTCGACGACACCGGCGCCGCCATTGGCGCGATGGTCAGCGCCCCGTTCGGCCTGAAGACCGAATACGACCGCGACTGGGTGGGCCGTTACTACGCCGCCACCTCCGACGTGCAGATCGTCGACCTGACCCTGGCCGGCGCGCTCGACATCACCGATCGCTTCTCGGTCGGCGTGGGCGCGATCTTCTCGCGCGCTGACGTGACCCTGTCCAAGTCGGTCGACTTCGGCACCGCGCTGTTCGGCAACCCGGCCACCCGTCCGCTGCCCTTCGCCCGCCCGCAGGCGGCCGACGGTTTCGCCGACGTGCAGGGCGACGGCACCGGTTTCGGCTGGCTGGTCGGCGCCAACCTGCGCCCGACCGACAAGCTGACCCTGGGCCTGTCGCACCGCTCCGAGATCGACTACGAGCTGGACGGCGACGTGGACTGGACCGTGCCGGCCAACGTGCGCGCCGTGTTCGACTCCAGCCCGATGACCCGCGTGCTGTTCAACGACGGTGGCGTCACCGCCAACCTGACCACCCCGGCCATCACCACGTTCGACGCGAACTACCAGTTCACCGAGGCCTTCTCGATGGCGGCCAGCGTGTCGCGCACCAACTGGGAGTCCCTGCGCGAGGTCCGCATCGACTTTGACAACCCGGACCCGGATTCGGCCGAGGAGTTCGACTGGAAGAACACCACGTTCTGGTCGATCGGTGGCGAGTACAAGCTCAACGATGCCTGGACCCTGCGTGCCGGCTATGCGCAGGACGAGACCCCGACGCACATCGAGACCCGTACCCCGCGCCTGCCCGATGCGGACCGCAACTGGTACTCGCTGGGCGCGACGTGGGACGTGAGCGACGCGTTCGAGATGAGCTTCGGCTACACCTACATCCAGCCGAAGGATCCGAAGATCGACATCGTCACCCCGCCGGCGGCCGGTGGCCAGCGCCTGGCCGGCGACTTCGACGGCGACGCCAACCTGTTCGCG
>JAUIJO010000103.1 GCA_030431185.1 Gammaproteobacteria bacterium
GCCCGCCACGGTCATGCCTCCCAGCAGGATCGAGCCGGTGCGCACGTGCGAGCGGGGGTCGACGTCGCTGCCCACCGCTTCGATCGCCTGGAACATCGACTTGAGGTTGCCGGCGACGGTAATGCCATCGACGGCATGGCGGATCTCCCCGCCCTCGACCCAGAAACCGGCCGCACCGCGCGAGTAGTCGCCGGTGATGCTGTTGACGCCCTGCCCCATCAGCTCGGTGACCAGCAGGCCGCGTCCCATGCCACGCAGCATGTCGTCGAAGCCGCCGGCGTTGGCCTTGACCGCCAGGTTGTGGACGCCGCCGGCGTTGGCAGTGCTTGCCAGGCCCAGCCGACGCGCCGAGTACGCGCCCAGGATGTAGCGCTGCAGCACTCCGTCGGCGACCAGGTCGGACTCGCGCGTGGCCACGCCCTCGGCGTCGTAGCTGGTCGAGCGGAAACCCCGCTGCAGGAAAGGCAGTTCGCGGATGCCGAACCATTCCGGGAACAGGCGCGTGCCCATGCTGTCGACCAGGAAGCTGGCACGCCGGTACAGTGCGCCGCCGGACACCGCGCCCAGCAGGTGGCCGACCAGCGAGCGCGACATTTCCGCCGAGAACATCACCGGGTACTTGCCGGTGGCGAGCTTGCGGGGCGACAGGCGCGACAGCGTGCGTTCCGCGCCCTTGCGACCGATCGCCTCGGGGGCTTCCATGTCGTCCGCGCTCAGGCCGATGCTGTACCAGCCGTCGCGCTGCATCGCATCGCCGCGTCCGGCGATGAACGCGCAGCCCAGGCTGTGCTGGCTGCTGCGGTCGTGGCCGATGAAGCCATGCGAGTTGGCGTAGACACCGATGCTGGTGCCGGTGCCCAGCGAGGTGCCGTCGGAATTCTCGATGCGCGCGTCGCGGTCGCGACCGGCCTGCTCCGCCGCCAACGCCAGCGCGATGGCACGTTCGGGATCGTGCTCGACCGCCCAGGGATGCCAGCTGTCGAATTCGCGGATGTCGGTCGCCATCAGGTCGGCATCGGCCAGGCCGGCCGCGGCGTCATCCTCGGTATGCCGGGCGATCGCGCAGGCCTGTTCGACCGTGGCCGCCAGGCTCGCATCGGCCAGGTCGGCGGTGCTGGCGCTGCCCTTGCGCTGGCCGAAGTACACGGTCACCGCGATCCCGCGATCCCGCGAAGCCTCGACCGTCTCCACCTCGCCCATGCGGACGCTGACGCTGAGGCCGCTGTCCTCGTTGCAGGACACCTCCGCCTGGCTTGCGCCGCGCGCCCGACACTGCTCCAGCAGGCGTTGCGAGAGGGCCGCGAGCCGGTCCAGGCGCGCCTGGCTGTCATCGTGGGAAACCAAAGCGTTGGGGTGCGTATCGCTCAATGCCGTATCCTTCATGCTGTCATCCCGCGGCTTCGGGCCGCGGAACCTGTTGTGGACTGTGCCCGGGGCCCGTGGCCGAACGCGTCGCCACCGCCCCGGACCGAAACCCCGGAAGCCTTGCCATGCGCGGAACCGACGAAGAGACCGGCGAATACCTGGGCCCCAGCCGCAGCCAGCAGCGCCGGGAGGCGCTTGACGTGCTCGAGCTGGGCAAGCAACTGGTCGCCCTCACCGACGCCCAGCTCGAACGCCTGCCGGTGCCCGAGTCGCTGCTGCCGCACATCCGCGACACGCGCCGGATCACCTCGCACATCGCGCACAAGCGCCAGCTCGCCTTCCTGGCCAAGCAGATGCGCCGGGAAGACGACGAGGCGCTGGATGCGATCCGCGATGCGCTGCACAAGGACGGTGATGCGGCCCGTCGCGAGGTCGCGGCGATGCATCGGGTGGAGGACTGGCGCGAACGCCTGCTCGCCGACGGCGACACCGCGCTGGGCGAGTTCATCGACGCGCATCCCGCCGCCGACCGGCAACGGATCCGGCAACTGGTGCGCAACACGCTCGAGGAGCGCAAGCGCGACAAGCCGCCGCGCGCGTTCCGCGAGCTGTTCCGCGAACTGCGCGACGTGGTGCTCGGCGCGGACACGGAGAACGGGGAGTAGGGAACCGGCAAGCCCGTCGACCTCGCCGCGCCGCGGCGTCCGACGACCAGCGTTTCCCCTCGATCCATTGCGGGCGGTCGCGCCCATCAAGCCTGGGTGCCGCCGACGGTGAGCCCCTCGATCAGCAGGGAGGGCTGGCCGACGCCGACCGGCACGCTCTGTCCGTCCTTGCCGCAGACGCCGACGCCCTCGTCCAGGGCCAGGTCGTGGCCGATCATCTTCACCTTCTGCATGGTCTCCGGCCCGGAACCGATCAGGGTGGCGCCCTTCACCGGCGCCGTGACCCTGCCGTCCTCGATGAGATAGGCCTCGGTCGCGGAGAACACGTACTTGCCGCTGGTGATGTCGACCTGGCCGCCGCCGAAGTTCACCGCGTACAGGCCCCTCTTCACCGAGCGGATCATCTCTTCGGGATCGTGCGTGCCGGCGCGCATGTAGGTGTTGGTCATGCGCGGCATCGGCAGGTGGGCGAACGACTCGCGGCGTCCGTTGCCGGTCGGCGCCATGCCCATCAGGCGCGCATTGAGGCTGTCCTGCATGTAGCCGACCAGGATCCCGTCCTCGATCAGCGTGGTGCACTGCGTCGGCTGGCCCTCGTCGTCGATGTTGAGCGAGCCGCGGCGCCCCTCCAGGGTGCCGTCGTCGACGATGGTGACGCCCGGGGAAGCGACCCGCTGGCCGATCTTGCCGGCATAGGTGCTGGTGCCCTTGCGGTTGAAGTCGCCCTCGAGTCCATGCCCCACCGCTTCGTGGAGCAACACGCCCGGCCATCCGGGGCCGAGCACGACCGGCATGACGCCGGCCGGCGCATCGATGGCCTCGAGGTTGACGAGGGCCTGGCGCAGGGCTTCGCGGGCGAAGCGTTCGGGCTTGTCGCCGTCCAGCAGCTCGGCGTAGGTGTAGCGTCCGCCGCCCCCGGCATAGCCGCTCTCGCGGCGGCCGTCCTGTTCCACGATCACCTGCACGTTGAGGCGGACCAGCGGTCGCACGTCGGCGGCGAGGATGCCGTCGCTGCGCGCGACCAGCACCGTGTCCACGCCCCCCGACAGGCTGACCATCACCTGCTGCACGCGCGGGTCGGCCGCCCGCAACAGCCTGTCGACGCGACGCAGCGCCTCCAGCTTGGCTTCGGTGGCATGGCCGTCGATGGGATCCTCGGCCGGATACAGGCTGCGCCCCTGGCCCCGCGACAGCGATCGCGCACCGACCACGCGACCATCGCGGGCGATCGCCCGCGCTGAATGCGAGGCCGCCAGGAGGGCATCGGCGTTGATCTCGTCGGAATAGGCGAACCCGGTCTTCTCGCCACTGATCGCGCGCACGCCCACGCCCTGCTCGATCGAATGCGCGCCGTCCTTGACGATCCCGTCCTCGACCGACCAGCTCTCGCGCCGGCTGTGCTGGAAATAGAGATCGCCGAAATCGACGCCCGGTCCCAGCAGGGTGCCGAAGGCGCGCTCCAGCCGGCCGGCATCGAGGCCGGCGGGCAGCAGCAGGCGGGTTTCGGCGAGTTGCAGGGGTAGGGTCATGGGGAGGCCTGGAAATGGGAAATGGGAAATGGGAAATGGGGAATGGGGAATGGGCATGGCAGGGACATTGCCGGGCGGGCATGCGGGCCATGCCGCGCGATCTTGCCCCTGGACCCGGGCAAGCAACACCCGGATGGGCCACGGCGTCCCTGACAAGGTGGCGTCGACGCCGACCCAAATCAAGCCGCGCCGGCGGCTTCAGCTGGTGGGCGGACCGGCGCGGGCAGCGGCGCGGCCCTGCTCGCGGGTCTGCACCTCCACCTTGGGGGCCTTCCAGGGACCGGTGACGCGGTAGGTCTTGGCGGCGATCTGGCCCAGGGGCTTCTCCAGCACCGCGTTGGCGGCGGCACCGATCGCGGCGCCCACCGGTCCGCCGGCGATGGCGCCGACCGCCGTGAGCAGGTTGCCCGCCTTCGGCCGCACCTCGACCCGCTGGTCGAACTGCTCGCTGCGCAGGTTGGTCGCCCCGGTGATGGCGATGCTCGCCGCCGGTCCGTCGATCAGCAGGTCGTCGGTGCGCGCCTGGCCATCGTCGAACACGACGTGGCCGGCCATCGTGTTGTAGGCGAACCCCTTCGAGAACAGGTCGCCGAAATCGAGCATCAGGCGGCGCGGCAGCTGGGTGATGCTGAGCAGGCCCAGTACGCGACCCGCACCGGGTTCGACCTCCAGCAGTTGACCGTCGCGTGCGTCCACGCTCAGGCGCCCCTCGACGGAGGCCGCCTTGAACGCCGCGGGGCTGCCGGGCCACCGGGCATCGAAGTGGATCTGGCCCTCGCCCCCGGCGGTGCGCCCGCCCAGGCCCAGGCCCTCGAACAGCCGGCCGAAATCCTGGCTGCGCATGTCGAGCACCAGGTGCGTGTTCGCCGACGTCCCCTGCCCGTTCCACTCGCCGCCAAGATCGACCTCGTGGAAGCGGTTGCGGGTCTGCAGCTGCTCGATGCGCATGCCGGTCGCGCTCGGGCGCGAACGGAACGACGCCTGCCCAAGTTCGGCGTCGTTGATCCGGAGGTCCCCGATATCGAAACGCAGCGGCGGAATCGCCGAAGGATCCATCGACGGCTCGGATGCCTGTTCCGGCGGCGGCGCGCCGGTTGCCTGCGCGAGATCGCCAGCCGCGATCGATGCCTGCGGCGGCGTGCGCGCCAGCGGCCGCCAGTGCACGCGCTCGAAACGGCCGGACACCGGCGACGCGGCATCCCGCGGAATCTCCAGCTCGCCCTTGAGCGCACTGCCGTCCACCGCGACCTTCAGCCGGCCATCGGCACCGCCCTCGACCTTGATTCCCGTGTCGGCGAAGCGGCCGCCCAGCAATTGCAACTGTCCGGCGGTGATGTCGATGCCGCGCAAGGCGAGCCCGCCTTCGCGATCGCCTCGACCGAAGGCGATCCATTCCACCGCATCCAGCCGAGCGGCGTGCCCGGTGGCGACCAGACCGTGGTCCGGGGGCGCCTCGTCCACGGTCCCTGCGCCCAGGGCGATGCGCACGCCGGTGCGACCTTTCAGGCTGCGCGCGCGCAGGGCGACGACGTCGCCGAATGCCACCCGCAGGTCCCCGGTGCCGAAGGGCAAGGGCGTCGTCACCGTGGTCGGCAGGGCTTCGCCCGCGGCCTTGTGCATGGGCTCGGGCAGGTCGAAACGCGTGCCGACCAGGTCGCTCGACAGGCTCAGCTGGGCGGCGGCGGTGGACGGGTTTGCCTTCGGCACGTCGACGCCGATCCGCCACGGCGAGATGCCGGCGACATAGGGCCTCAACCAGGCCATGTCCGGCGCGCGGTCCAGCAGTTCCCGCGCCTGCAGGCGCGCGGACAGGGTCGCTTCGAATACGTTGCCGGCGTCGCGCACGTGGCCTTCGCCCGCGCGCAGGCCCAGGATCCCGGCCTGGCCCTGGTGCTTCACCGACAGGGCATCGGCGCTGAATCCCTGGCGGGAGAACGTGGCCTTGCCCTGGACCTGTTCGAAGTCCAGGTCCCAGCGGTCATCCGAGAGCCGGGCATTGGCCAGGTCGACGGATCCGTCGATCCCGATCTGGCTGTCCTTGTGCAGCGGCAGGTCCAGGCCGAAACGGACCCGGGCCGGACCCGACGCACCGACATGCGCGAGCGTCTCGCCGATGCTGTCCATGAGCGGGCTTTCGCGCAGCAATGCGAGCAGTTGCCGTGCGTCGCCGCCACCCCGCGCATCGACGGAAAGGCGGCCGCCATGGTAGTGGTCGATGCCGGCCTCGATCCGTTCGATCGCCACGCCTGCCAGGTTGCCGGTGCCCTCCACCTCGAAGCCGTCGCCGATGAACGCGACGTCGCCGGACAGGTCTTCCACCGCGGGCCAGCCGGGATTGAAACGGACGGTGCCGTCCTCGATGCGGGCACGCGCCTCGAAGCGTCCCTCGCCATCCATGAACGGCCAGTCGTCGAGGTCGCCGCTGATGATCGCGCGCCCGTCGCGCACCACGCCCCCCTCGAGGGCGGCGTCGAGCCAGGCCACGGCGGCCTCGGGCATCCGGTGCCTGACCCAGAATCCCTTCGCCGTGGTCGCCTGGGCTTCGTCGATATCCGCGGCGAGATCGATGCGGGGTCGACTGCCGTCGCCCTGCCACCAGAGTCCGCCGCGCACGTCGGCGCCGAAACTGCCTCCATCGATGCGCAGCGCCGGGGTACCGACCCGCCAGCCCGCGTCCTGGCGCCATCCGACCAGGCGGCCGTCGAGCTTGAACACGTGCGGGGTGTTGAATGCCACCGGCCAGTCCAGTCGCACCGGAGCGTGGGTGTCGGGGGTGAACACGAAGCCCTTGTCGTCCCCCTCCAGCGTGCCGCCAAGGCCGCTGACGCCGGGCGAGTCCCCGACCGGCCGGAAGCCCAGGCCACCCACCTCCGCGCTCACGTGCACGCGTCCACCGCGCGCACCCGCCACCTGCACGCGCCTCAGGCTGAACCGTGGCCGGGCCTGCCGCATCCACTCGCGCAGCGAGGGCGCGAGTCGATCGCTGAGCAGGGCCACGTCGACCATGGGGCCCGCATCGATGCGGTCGGCCACCAGGCCGAACTCGCGTCCACCGATCAGGGCAAGTCCGTCAAGCGTCTGCACACCCGACCCGTCCTCCACCTGCAAGCGCGGCACATCGAGCCGCCACCCCGACTTGCCGGCCTGCCAGAGCGCACGGCCCTCGACATGCGCGAACGTGACGCCTGCGTCCGCGCCATCCGTTTCAGCGGCCGGCAGCAGCCGCACGCCGTCGAGCGAAGTGGCGACCTTGACGGTGCTGATGCGACTGCCGGAAAGCGTCGCCCAGGCCTCGGCGCGACCGCTGCCGCCGCCGACCGCCACGCCCAGCATCCGCAGCACCGGGCTCCAACCGGAAAGATCGGCCTGGCGCGCGCCGGCATAGGCGGTGCCGTCGCCGCCGTGGCGGGCAAGTGCCAGCGCCGCGTCGATCGGCATGTCGCCCAGGCGCGGCCAGGCACGGACGGCCGCGCGCACGGTCTCTCCGTCGACCTGCAAGCGCAGGTCGACCCGTGGGATCCGTGCGTCGATGCCCAGCTCCGGCGCATGCAGGGCCAGCTTGCCATCGATCACCTGCAGCTCGCCGAGCGACTCCAGGACCTCGAACATTTCCTCGGCCGAGCGTTGCTGGCCGGGCAGGCCGCGCACGTGCCAACGGCCATCGGTGGCGCGTTCCAGGACCAGTTGCAGGCCGCGCAGGCGCAGCTCGGACAAGGCCTCGCCGGGCAACAGGCCGGCGTAGACCGACACCAGCATCTCCGCGTCGCCGACTTCGAACGCGGCCCCGGGCTCGCCGATGCGCAGGTTGTCGAGCTTCAGCAACGGACCGCGCCGGGTCCATTCGGTCTCGACGCGGTCGAATGCCACCGGCCGCCCGGCACGCTCGCTCAACCACGCCGCCACCTTGTCGGGATGGCGCTCGGCGAGCGGCAACACCTGGCTGGCCGCGCCCAGCAGCACCGCGACGAGCACGAGCGACACCGCCACGACGTAGCTCAGGCCACGTCGCGCCAGGCGGAACCGTCGGCGCATCGGAGTGGGCATCAGGACGTGCGGCCTGGCCGCGGGAATGGGGAATGGGGAATGGGGAATGGGAAAGCCCGGGACATCGCCACCCCGCTCTTGCGATTCCCTTTTCCCCATTCCCCATTCCCGCCGTCAAAGCAGCACGACATCGAACTGCTCCTGGGAGTACTGCTCGTCGGGCTGGAAGCGGATGGACTTGCCCAGGAACTCCTCGAGCTCCGCCACGGCGGCCGACTCTTCGTCGGTGATGCGCACCACCACGGCCGGCGAAGCGATCACCAGCAGGCGCTGGGCGTCGAACTGGCGCACCTGGCGGACGATCTCCCGGAAAATCTCGTAGGTCACCGTCTCCGGTGTCTTCAGGGTGCCCCGGCCATTGCACTCGTGGCAGGGTTCGGACAGCTGCCGCTCCAGGCTCTCGGTGGTGCGCTTGCGCGTCATCTCCACCAGGCCCAGTGGCGAGAATTCGTACACGGTGGACTTGGCGTGGTCGCGGGCCATCGCCTTCTCGAGCTGGCGCAGCACCTGGCGGCGATGCTCGGGATCGGTCATGTCGATGAAATCGATGATGATGATGCCGCCCAGGTTGCGCAGCCGCAGCTGGCGGGCCACCGACTGCGCCGCCTCCAGGTTGGTCCGGTAGACGGTTTCCTCGAGGTTGCGCTGTCCGAGGAAGGAACCCGTGTTGACGTCGATCGTGGTCATCGCCTCGGTCTGGTCGATGACCAGGTAGCCACCGGACTTCAACGGCACCTGCTTGTCCAGCGCGCGCTGGATCTCGTCCTCGACCCCGTACAGGTCGAAGATCGGCCGCGCGCCGCTGTAGTGTTCGATCTTCTCGTCCAGGCCCGGCATGAACTGCGCGGCGAACGCGCGCAGGCGGTCGCAGGTTTCGCGCGAGTCGACCTTGACCCGTTCCACGTCCTTGCGCATGAGGTCGCGGACCGCGCGCATCGGCAGGCTGAGGTCTTCATAGACGCGCTCGCCGACGCGGGCACGCGCCGAGCGTTCCTCGATCAGGGCCCATGCGCGCCCCAAGTAGGCGATGTCCTCGGCAAGCGCTTCGGCGGGCTGGCCCTCCGCATTGGTGCGGACGATGTAGCCATGCGCGGGATGGCCGTGGACCGGCACCGCGGCGTCGCCTGCCTGCGGGGCGCCGCCGTTGGACGAGAGCGTGGCCATGTGGTCCTTGAGGCGTTGGCGCTCGGCTTCGTCCTCGATGCGCGCGGACACCCCCACCACCCGCGTGCGGGGCAGCAGCACGAGGTAACGCGACGGGATGCTGAGCTGCGTGGTGAGGCGCGCGCCCTTGCTGCCGATCGGATCCTTGACCACCTGCACGACGATCTCCTGGCCTTCGCGCAGCAGCTCGCTGATGGGGCGCGTCGGCGCGGGCGGGAGCGGGGCTTCCTCGCCCTCGCCATTGCTGACCGGCGGCGGCTTGACGATATCGGCGGCGTGCAGGAACGCCGCCCGTTCCAGGCCGATCTCGACGAACGCGGCCTGCATGCCCGGCATCACGCGCTGGACCTTGCCCTTGTAGATGTTGCCGACGACGCCGCGCGCCCAGCCCCGCTCGATATGCAATTCCTGCAGCATGCCGTTCTCGACCACGGCGACACGGGTCTCGCGCGGGGTGACGTTGACCAGGATTTCTTCGCTCATGCGACCGCCCCGGCATCCGCGGGGACGCCGGCGGGCTGCAAGCCGGCCTGGCGCAGCAGCCGGTCGGTCTCGTGCAGGGGCAAACCCATCACCCCGGAATAACTGCCTTCCAGGCGACGCACGAAGACTTCGGCCGCGCCCTGGATCGCATAGGCACCGGCCTTGCCGAAGGCTTCGCCGGTGGCGATGTAATCACTGATCCGCGCCTCGTCCAGGGTGTCGAAGCTGACCTCGGACCTGGACACCGCCTCCAGTTCGCGGCCCGCCGAGACCAGCCACACGGCCGACACGACCTGGTGGGTGCGGCCGGACAGCCTGCGCAGCATCGCGGCGGCGTCCCCGGCGTCCGCCGGCTTGCCGAACACCTCGTCGTCCAGGATGACTTCGGTATCGGATCCCAGCACGTACGCGCCTGCATCGCCTGGCCCACCTGCATCGCCGGACACCCGCTCCAGGCCGGCGCGGGCCTTCTCGAGCGCGACGCGGCGCACGTAGGCCTCCGCGGTCTCGTCGGGCCGGCGCGCTTCGGGAATATCCAGGTCGATCAGCTTGAAAACGTGGCCCAGCCGTTCCAGCAGTTCGCGGCGGCGGGGGGATTTCGAGGCGAGATAGAGCATCAAGTCTTCCATAGCATGGAGGGAAGGCCGGTCGGCGGGGCCGGTCGACCGCCCGCCGCGCGCCACCGGTGCCTGGCGGACGTGGGCATACCATCGAAAGCATAACCTGCGATGACTGAGCGCCAGCCGACGCAGCCGGCTTCGACCCCGCTCCAGCTCACGGTCCGTTCACTGCCCATGCGTTCAATGAACAGGGCGCATCCTTCCCTACCCCTTCCCCCCGCTGGAGACCCCATGACCCGATTCACCGCCCCTGGCCTGCGTCCCCTGTTGCTTGCCGCCGCCCTGACCTTCGGAGCCCTCCCGCCGATGACCGCCCACGCCCAGTCCACCTCCCTTTCCAGCGCCGATGGCACCCTGCTGTCCGTCTCCGCGCAGGGCGAGGTCAGCCAGGCCCCCGATATCGCCCGCATGTCCACCGGCGTGGTCACCCAGGCGCCTGACGCGAATGCCGCCATGCGCGCCAATGCCGAGCAGATGACCGCCGTGGTCGCGGCCCTGGAGGCCGCCGGCATCGCCGCGCGCGACGTCCAGACCAGTGGCGTGAACCTCTATCCCCAGTATCGCCATGACGATGGCAGCGCACCGACCATCACCGGCTACCAGGCCAACAACACCG
>JAUIJO010000336.1 GCA_030431185.1 Gammaproteobacteria bacterium
TGTCGTGGCCGCGCGTGAGCTCGACGAGCAGTTCCCGCTGCACCCGCCCGCGCTCGTAGGCCATCGCGTACGGGAAGCGATGGAAGCTGACCATCGAGTAGCGGGGCATGAAGCGGTCGGGATGGCGTAGCGCGAGCGCCTGCTCGAGCTCGCGCTGGAGCAGGTAGTCCTCGTCGTCGACCCGGTCGCGCATCTCCAGGTAGTTCTCCAGCGCCATTGCCTGGATCGCGCGCGCATTGGGCAGCCGCTCGGCCTGGAAGGCGGCGAAGGCCGCGGCGCGATCGGCGGTGGCATCGAGGTGCTCTGCCAGGGCCACGCAATCCTCGAAGGCGCAGTTCATGCCCTGCCCGTGGAACGGCACCATCGCGTGCGCGGCATCGCCGAGCAGCACGGCGCGGTCGTCCAGTTGCCAGGTATCGAGGTAGAGCGTGCCGAGGACGCCGGTGGGGTTGTCCTCGAAGTCCCGTTCCAGGTCGGGGATCAGCGGGAGCGCGTCGGCGAAGTCGCGGGCGAACAGGTCGCGCGCGGCGTCGCCATCGTCGACGCTGGCGAAACTCGGGCCGCGGGGCACCCCGCCGGCCACGTCGACGATGTCCTGGTTCGGCAGGAACAGGGTCACGGTGAAGGTGCGTTCGTCGTTGGGCAGGGCGATGCACATGTACCGTCCGCGCGGCCAGATGTGCAGGGCATTGGGTTCCATCCGGAAGCCGCCGTCGGCCGCCGGGGGGATCTCCAGCTCCTTGTAGCCGTGGTCCAGGAACTCGCTTCGTTCGCCCAGCTCGACCTGGGAGGCCATCGCCTGGCGCAGGGTCGAACCGGCGCCGTCGGCGCCCACCAGGGTATCGAAGGGGAGCGCGTGCAGGTTGCCGTCGCGCTCGTCGACGAAATGCGCCACGCGCTGGTCGAAGTCGACCTGCTGCAGGGTGCGGTGGAAATGGATCGCGACGCCGGCGCGTTCGGCGATGTCGAGCAGGGCGATGTTGAGCTCGCCGCGATGGACCGACCAGATGACTTCGCTGTCGTCCTTGCCATAGCGCTGCAGCGAGGCATGCCCGTCGGCGAAATGGACCATGCGGCCGCGCATCATCACCGCATGCGACATCACCGCCGGGTCCGCGCCCGCCAGCCGCAGCGCGTGGCGCCCCCGCTCGGCCAACGCGAGGTTGATCGAACGCCCGCCCTCGTACCCCTTCAGTCGCGGGTCGCCGCGCTTCTCGTGGACCTCGACCTGCCAGCCGCGCCGCGCCAGCAGGGTGGCGAACAAGGTGCCCGCCAACCCCGCACCGATGACGGTGATGCGGCGTGCGACGCGGGCCAGGTCGTCAAGCGGCATCGCGCCATGCCTCCACCGTGCGTGCGAAGCGCAACACGTCGGCGTGGGTGTTGTAGAGCGGCGCGGGCGAAATGCGGATCACGTCGGGCTCGCGCCAGTCGCCGAGCACGCCATTCGCCGCCAGGTGGTCGAACAGGGCGCGTCCCTGCTCGCGGCCGCCGGCGACGCGCAGGGAGAGCTGGCAGCCGCGGCGCCCGGGCTCGGTCGGGGTGACGACCTGCAGCACGCCGGCGAGCCGTTCGCGGATCAGCGCCTCCAGGTAGCCGGTCAGTCGCAGCGACTTGGCCCGCAAGGCGTCCATGCCGATCCGGTCGAAGAGTTCCAGCGAGGCACGCAGCGGTGCCAGGCCGAGGATAGGCGGGTTGCTCAACTGCCAGCCTTCGGCCCCGGGGGTGGGCTTGAACTCAGGCGCCATCAGGAAGCGCGTGGCGGGTTCGTGGCCCCACCATCCCGCGAACCGGGGCAGGTCGGCGTCGGCGTGCTTTTCATGCACGAAACAGCCGGCCACCGCCCCCGGCCCGCTGTTGAGGTATTTGTAATGGCACCACACGGCGAAATCGACGCCGCTGTCGTGCAGGGCCAGTTCGCGGTTGCCCACGGCATGGGCGAGGTCGAGGCCGCAT
>JAUIJO010000104.1 GCA_030431185.1 Gammaproteobacteria bacterium
GTCACCCTGCGCGATACCTGGGCCAACAAGGGCTGAACGCCCTCGCGCCGCGATGCAGGGTGCTGTCGTACCCTGCAGTCACGGGCTCGCCCGGCCTCATGCCGGGCACCGGAACTGCCAGGGAGGTTTCCATGCCTGACGCGACCCGAACAAGCGACGTCTCCAGCGCGCGCCGCTCGATGATGCCCGGCCGCGCATCGCCCATCCGCCTCATGCTCGCCAGCGCGCTGCTGGTGCTGGCGGCATGCGCGATGCCACCGGCCGAACCCGGCGCGAAGGACGCGGGGGACGCGGCCGCGGCGACGCCCACCAGCACCGCGCCCGTGCAGGAGACGGAGACCCTCGCACAGGCGGATCCGCCTGCCGCGGCTTCGCCCCGTCCCGACCCGCGCCCGGGCAGCGAGCCGGCGCCCGCCGTCGCGCCCGCGCCCGCCGACGGGCCTGCCCGGCTCGACATGAGCTGCCGGACCGATGCCGACTGCACGGTGAAGAACGTCGGCAACTGCTGCGGCGCCTATCCCGCCTGCGTCAACGTCAACAGCCCCACGGATCCGGAAGGCGTGAAAGCCGCCTGCGCGAAGAGCGGCATGATGTCCACCTGCGGCTTCCGCGAGATCCAGGGATGCCAGTGCGTCGCCGGCACCTGCCAGTCCGACGACGACCGCAACGTGCAGATCCAGTGAACGAGTGAACGAGGTCGCCGCGATGCTGTACGCCCAGATCCACCTGACCCTGCCGGCGTGGGTACACGAGGGCATCGACGCCGCCCGCCCCTACCCGCGGGACGCGGACAAGGTCGCACTGGCGATCGAGCTGTCGCGACGGAACATCGATGCCGGCAGCGGCGGTCCCTTCGGGGCCGCCGTGTTCGGACCGGACGATCGCATCCTCTCGATCGGGGTGAACCGGGTCATGCCCCACGCCTGCTCGCTGGCGCATGCCGAGACCATGGCCTACATGCTCGCCCAGCAACGCACCCAGCGGGTGCGCCTCAACCTGGACGAGGAAGGCCGGCCGGTCGGCCCGATCACCCTGGCCACGTCCTCGCAACCCTGCTGCCAGTGCTATGGGGCGACCGTGTGGGCCGGCATCGACCGGTTGCTGATCGGCGCCCGCAGCGAGGACGTCGAGTCGCTGACCGACTTCGACGAAGGCCCCCTGCCGCTGGACTGGGTGGGCGCACTGGAGGCCCGCGGCATCGTCGTGGCGCGGGACATCCATCGCGACGCCGCGCGCGACGTGCTCCGCCGCTATGGCGAGCTGGACGGCCCGACCTACTGAACCCCGCCATGGACATCCGCCCGGCCGACCTGGACGATCCCCGCCTGCATGCCCTGCTCGGCGAGCATCTTCGCGACATGGCCGGGCACTCGCCGCCCGAGAGCATCCATGCCCTGGACCTGGGCGGCCTGCGCCACCCCGACATCCGTGCCTGGACCGCCTGGGACGGTGGAACCCTCCTCGCCTGTGGCGCACTCAAGGCGCTCGACGCCACGCATGGCGAGGTCAAGTCGATGCGCACCGCGCAAGACCACCGGCGGCGCGGCGCGGGCGCGTCGATGCTCGCGCACATCATCGCCGAGGCGCGCGCTCGGGGGTTGCGGCGCCTCAGCCTGGAAACCGGAACGGCGGCCGCGTTCGCCCCGGCGCATGCCCTGTACGCCCGCTTCGGATTCGAGCCGTGCGGGCCCTTCGGCGACTATCGCCCGGACCCCTACAGCTGCTTCATGACGCTTGCCCTGGCCGAGGACCACACCGTCGCCGCATGAACGCAGCCCGCCGCGGCGGCACGGCCCCGGGCCGGGGATGCGATCATGGGCGCCGCTTCCCGGTCCCATCGCCATGAGCATCGATGCCCTGTTCTGCCATTGCCGCCCCGGCTTCGAGCCCGAGCTTGCCGCCGAGCTGGCCGAGCGCGCCGCCGTGCTGGGGCACGCCGGCTACCCCAGGGCGAACCGCGGCGATGGCTACGTCGAATACGTCAGCGACGATGCCGCCCAGCTGGCGCGCCGCCTGCCCTTCGACGAACTGATCTTCGCCCGCCAGAAGCTGTTGCGCCTGGCGGACCTGCGCTCCCTGGACCCGAAGGACCGGATCAGCCCGGTCATCGCCGCGCTGGAAGCCAACGTCCCGGTGCGGGACGGCGCGCCCTTCGGCGAGCTGTGGGTCGAGCATCCGGACTCGGACACGGCCCGCCCGCTTTCCGGGCTGGCCCGCAGTTTCGGGAACGCGCTGCGCCCGGCGCTGCGCAAGGCCGGCTGGCTGAGCGCGCGCGAGGACAGCCGACGGTCGCGCCTGCACGTGGTCTTCCTCGCCGGCGACCACGCCGTGCTGGGCCGGAGCCATCCGGGCGACAGCGCCCCGTGGCCGCAGGGCATTCCACGGCTGCGCATGCATGCCGACGCCCCCAGCCGCTCGGCGCTGAAGCTGGAGGAAGCGCTGATGACGCTGCTGGACGACGGCGAGCGCGAGCGGCTGTTGCGCGACGGCTTGCGCGGCGCCGACCTGGGCGCGGCGCCCGGCGGCTGGACCTGGGTGATGCTGCGCCACGGCCTGCACATGATCGCCATCGACAACGGGCCGATGCGCACGCACCTGTTCGACACCGGCCGCCTGGAGCACCTGCGCGTGGATGGCTTTCGCTGGCAGCCCGAGAGCCCGCTCGACTGGATGGTCTGCGACATGGTCGAACAGCCCCGTCGCGTCGCCTCGCGCATGGCGGACTGGCTGCGAGAAGGCTGGTGCACGCAGACGGTGTTCAACCTCAAGCTGCCGATGAAGAAGCGCTGGGAAGAGACGCGTGCCTGCCTGGAGCTGTTCCAGGCCGAGGTGGGTCGTCCGCTGGTCCTGAAGGCACGCCAGCTCTACCACGATCGCGAGGAGATCACCGTGTTCGCGCGGCCGCGCTGAGGCCGCCCCGGGGCAGGTTCAGCGGGGATTCCCGATCTTGACACCGGGTTGACCGCGGGCTGCCTAGCGTGCGGGGCGTCCCAGGCAGGAGTCCCCAATCATGAACCGTTCGAACCCGAGTATCGCCATGCCCCGTCGTCCGCGCGGTTCCCGGTCGGCGCACCTCCCCGCCGCCCTGCTCGTCGCCATGGCGATGGCCGCGTCGCCGGCGTTCGCCCAGGCCGGATCGGAGGTCGTCGCCCGGCAGGATGCGGACGCGGAAGCCGCGATCGCCGTGGGCGAGGCCCGTGCCGCCCGCCAGCAGGCCGCGACCGCGCAGGAAGCCGCCCGGGCCGCGGCGCAGACCCGCGATGCCGGTGCCATGACGGCCCAGGGCGCGGCCAGCGCGCAGGCCCAGGCCCACGTCGCCACCCAGTCATCGATCAACGCCAGGCAGGCCGCCAACGAAGCGGCCAACGCCGCGCATCGCGCCCTGGGTGCCCAGAGCGTGGCCGAAGCCGGCGTCAATCCCGTGGCCGCCGCCCATGAAGCGCGCGAAGCGGCCAACCAGGCCGCCGATGCCACGGCCGCGGCGATCCTGGCGTCATCCCAGGCCCAGGCCGCGGCCGAAGCGACCGCGCTCGCGACCACGGCCGCGCCGGTACCCGCGCCGGTCGCGGCAACGCCCTCGCCGGTCGCACCGGAACTCACCGTGCGTTCGATCCCCTCGGGCCAGGCGGTCGAGTTCCCGCCCGCCGACTTCGGCGTACTGGACATCGATCACGACCAGTCGCTGACACCGGGCGAAGCCTCGTCGCATGCCGCTGTGGCGGCGCAGTTCGAGCGCATCGACGCCGATGCCGACGGTCGTGTGTCGACGATGGAGTTCGAGGCCTGGGCCAACCTGCGCTGAGCCCGCTCCGTGGCCGCGTGGATGCCGCCCGGTGGCCGCCCGGCTAGATCCCGGCCGCACGCCGCCACAGGGCGTGCGTGACCGGGGATACCCGTCCAAGCAGGCCCATCGCCGGGCCGCGCAGCAGCGTGGGGAGCAATGCATCGTTGGAGAACAGCAGGTTCAGCCCGTCGAACGCATGGGCGGCCATGGCGTTCTCGCTGCGACGGGTCCGCGCCCACCGTTCCAGCCGCGCGGGAGCGCCAACGTCCGCGCCGCGCCGCGACGCGTCCCGCACCGTCGCACGCAGGGCGGACACGTCGCGCAGGCCCAGGTTCACGCCCTGGCCGGCAAGCGGGTGCACCACGTGCGCGGCATCGCCGAGCAGGGCGACGCGTCCGGCCATGCAGCTGTCCGCCAGCTGCCGCTTCAAGGGGAAGGCCACGCGTTTCGATACCGCCTGCATCGGGCCGAGCGGGCCGTCGAACGCGCGGTCGAGTTCGACCAGGAACGCGGCTTCGTCGGTGTCGCGCAGGCGGATCGCCTCGCGTTCGGGCAGGGTCCAGACGATGGAACTGCGATGGCCGCCTTCCCCGGCGAACGGCAGGAACGCCAGCGGCCCGGTGGGCAGGAAGCGCTGCCAACAGGTCTGGTCGTGGGGGCGGGCGTGGTCCACGAAGGCCACCAGGCCGCTCTGGCCGTGGTCGCGGGTCACGGTATCGATGCCCGCCATGGCGCGCAGCTGGGACTCACCGCCATCGGCCGCGAGCACCAGGCGCGCGCGCAGGCGGAGTCCCGATTCCAGCAGCAGGCCGGCACTCGCCTCGTCCTGTTCGAGCCCCGCCACACGGTCCGGGCAGTGCAGCGCCACCCCCGCCGCCGGCAGCGCCGCCCACAGGCGATCGACCAGCAGCGCGTTCTCGACGATCCAACCCAGTTCGCGGCGCGCGAACGCATCCGCGTCGAACTCGAGGGGCGCCCCCCCCGCCGCATCCCAGATCCGCATCGCGCGATAGGCCTGGAGGCGCGACGCCGCCACGCCTGCCCAGACCCCGAGGTCATCCAAGAAGGCGGCGTTGTCCGGCGCGAACGCGTAGACCCGCAGGTCGGGGGCGTCCGCCCGCCAGGGCGTGGGCGCCCGCGCCTCCACCAGCGCCACCTTCAGGCCATCGCGGGCGAAGGCCAGCGCCGTGGCGGCACCCACCACGCCCGCGCCGACCACGATGGCGTCGAACAGGTCCCGCCGGCTCATGCCGGGACCTCCTCCAGGTGCGACCGGCACAGGGCGGGGACGTGGCCGCGATAGCCCAGCGCCCCGCCCACCAGGGCGGCCTGTACCGAAGGGACCCGGTCCAGCGCGAACAGCCCCAGGCTGCGCAGCGGACGCATCAGCGGCGAGGGGTTCGCACTGAGCCGGGCCAGGCCATCCGACAGGGCGATGGTTTCGTCGCGGTCCACGCGCCGCCGCTCGACGTAGGCATCGAGCAGCGCGCGCCCGCCGCAGTCGCTGGCGGCGTCGGCGGTCCGCGCGGTTTCGATCAGTTCGGCCAGGGTCAGCGCATCGCGCAGGCCCAGGTTGAAGCCCTGGGCGCCGATCGGGTGGATGGTCTGGGCGGCGTTGCCGACCAGCACCGCCCGCGGCGCGACACTGCGCGAGGCGAGCATGCGGATCGCCGGGTACAGGCTGGGCCGGCCGCAGGACAGGAAGCGCCCGGCGCGCCAGCCGAATGCCTGCTGCGCGCGCGCCAGGAAATCCGGCTCGTCGAGCGCCGCCACCGCATCGGCCTGGTCGCTGTCGACGCCATGGACCAGGCCGAAATGGCGGTCGCCGCGCGGCAGCAGCGCGGTCGGTCCGTGCTCGCCCAGGCGCTCGTAGGCGGTGCCGTCGGGCGCGCGTTCCGCCCGCAGGCGGGTCACGAACAGGGTCTGCTGGTAGTCGTGGCTTTCGGAGTCGATCCCCAGCGCTTCGCGGACCTGGCTGCGGGTGCCGTCGGCCGCCACCAGCAGGCGCGTGTGCAGGACGCGCTCGCCGCCCTGGTCGGCCACCCGCACCGAGCGATGGCTCGCCAGCGGCGATGCCTCCAGGCCGACGAAGCGTACCGGCCGGTAGCGCACCAGGTGGGGCAGCTCGGAGAGGCGCGCCTCCAGCGCATCGCCGAAGTCCCGCGCCACCACCACCTGGCCGAAGGACTCGCGGCCGTGGTCGCGGGCATCGAGTGTCGCGCGTCCGAAGTCCCCGCGCCGGCTGACGTGGATGCGGCGGATCATCCCGGTCGGCGCGCGCAGCTTCTGCATCACCTCCAGCGCCGTCAGGGCGTTGATCGTCGCCTCGGCAAAACTGAGGTTGCGCTCGTCGAACACCGCCGGCAGCGAGCCCGGGGGCGCGGCCTCGACCAGCCCCACGTCCAGCCCGAGGCGCTCGAGCGCGATGGCGAGGCTGGCGCCGACCAGGCCGCCGCCGACGATCAATACGTCGTGGCAGGGCCCCGGTGGGGCGGGTTCGCCCGCGTGGGAGGCGTCGGTGGTCCGGGAGGGCTGGGAATCGGTCGCCATATCGTGTGAGCTGCGTTTCCGTTCGGGTCGGTCGGGTGCCATGGTGCCATGCAACACGCATCGACCGGGTGAGCGCGCCACCTGCGGTATGCTAGCGGCTTCCCCTCAGAACGATGCCCGCACACGATGAACCGCAGCGCCACCTCCGCCACGCCTCCCTCCGGATCGCCCCGTCGCGGCACGTTCGCGGCCGGCCCGCTGGTGCTGGTCGCCTTCATCCTGGTCGCGGCGCTGACGCGCGTCCTGCCGCACCCGCCGAATTTCTCCCCGGTGGTCGCCATCGCCCTCTTCGGCGGCGCCTGTTTCGGTTCGCGGCAGTGGGCATTCATCGTGCCGCTGGCCGCGATGCTGGTGTCGGACCTGGTGCTGGCGTCGATCAACGGTGGCCTGTATGCCAGCTGGTTCAGCGGCTTCGGCATCTGGCTGGGCTATGGCTGCGTGGCCCTGGTCACCGCGCTCGGCCTGGGCCTGCGCGGCAAGGTCGACGGCCTCCGCGTCCTGGGCTATGCCCTGGGCGGGTCGGTGCTGTTCTTCCTGGTCAGCAACTTCGGCGCCTGGCTCGCCGACCCGATGTACCCGAAGACCGTCGGCGGCCTCGGCATGGCGTACACCGCGGGCATTCCGTTCTTCCAGTGGACGGTGCTTGGCACGCTGTTCTACTCGGCCCTCCTGTTTGGTGGATTCGCCATGCTCCGCCGTCGCCTGCCGGCCCTGCAGGCCCGCACGGCCTGATCCGCGGTCGGCGCCGGGCGAGGACAGCATGGGCAACCGTCTTTCGAAGATCTATACGCGCACCGGCGACGACGGCAGCACCGGACTGGGCGATGGCAGCCGGACCGGCAAGGACTCGGCCCGCGTCGCCGCTTATGGCACGGTCGACGAGGCGAACTCCTGCATCGGCATGGTGCTGGCCTGCGACATCCCGGACGACGTGCGCGACCTGCTGACGGCCGTGCAGCACCAGATGTTCGATCTCGGCGGCGAGCTGTGCATCCCCGGCCATGCCGCCATCACCGCCGAGGACGTCGAGCGGCTGGAAGCGCGCCTGGATGCGTTCAACGAAC
Source organism: Gammaproteobacteria bacterium (assembly GCA_030431185.1). Classification (GTDB taxonomy): domain Bacteria; phylum Pseudomonadota; class Gammaproteobacteria; order Xanthomonadales; family Xanthomonadaceae; genus Marilutibacter. Next base: position 7,399 of record JAUIJO010000104.1, read on the forward strand.
CCCTGCCGCCGCTCAAGGACTTCATCCTGCCCGGGGGCGGCGAGGCCGCGTCGCGCTGCCACGTCGCGCGCACCGTGGTGCGACGGGCCGAGCGCGAGGCTGTCGCCCTGGCCCGGATCGAAACCGTGCGACCGGAAGCGGTGCGCTACCTGAACCGCCTCTCCGACCTGCTCTTCGTCCTAGCCCGCGTGTTGGCCCGGGCCAGTGGCCACGGCGAGGTCCTCTGGGACCACGACCGCCGCACGGCCTGACCGGGCGGTCCGGGCTCCGCGATGCGCATCTACACCCATCCGGCCTGCCTGCTGCACGACCCCGGTGCCGGCCACGCCGAGCGCCCGGAGCGCCTGGGCAGCGTCATCGACGCCCTGCGCGATGCCTTTCCCTCGCTGGACTGGCACGACGCGCCCTGTGCCAGCCGCGGCCAGTTGCTGCGCGTCCATCGCGATGACCTGCTCGCCCTCGTGCTCGACACGGCGATGCCCGGCGGCGTACCCGTCCAGCTCGACCCGGACACGGTGCTGGGTCCGCATTCGGCCGAGGCCGCACTGAGGGCCGCTGGCGCCGGCGTGGCCGCGGTGGATGCCGTGATGGGCAATGGCCCGGCGACCGCGTTCTGCGCGGTGCGCCCGCCGGGACATCACGCCACCGATGCCGTCGCGATGGGCTTCTGCCTGTTCAACAGCATCGCCGTGGCCGCCGCCCATGCGATCGAGCGGCACGGCCTGGCCCGGGTCGCGGTGGTGGACTTCGACGTCCACCACGGCAACGGGACCCAGGCCATCTTCGCCACCGATCCGCGCGTGATGTACCTGAGTTCGCACCAGATGCCCCTGTATCCCGACAGCGGCCATGCCGACGAGCGCGGGGTCGGCAACATCGTCAACGCGCCCCTGCCCCCCGGTTCGGGCAGCGAGGCGTTTCGTCGCGCCTGGCAGGAGACCCTGCTGCCGGCACTGGACGGATTCCGCCCGCAGTTGCTGCTGGTGTCGGCCGGGTTCGATGCGCACCGCCGGGACCCGCTCGCCCAGCTCGACCTGGAGGCCGGGGATTTCGCCTGGCTGACGTCCGCACTGCTCGAGGTGGCCCGGCGGCACGGCGGTGGCCGCATGGTCTCGATGCTGGAGGGCGGCTACGACCTGCAGGCCCTGCGCGAATGCAGCGTCGCCCACGTGGGGGCGATGATGGAGCGCGCGCGCCATGACGCCGGGCACACACCTGCACCGACAACATGAACAGCTGACCGGCCGCCCTCATTGCCGCCCCACCATCGATGCGGCAAGCTAACCGCCGCTTGACCCCATCCTGCCGGACGACCGCGTGCGCAAATCCCTTCGCCTGCTCCCCCTCTCGCTCTGCATCGCGCTGGCCCTGCCCGTGCAAGCCGCCGAGGACGAGGAAGACTGGAGCCTGTGCCCGATCGGCGACGCCATTCCCGCTTTCGACGACGCCCCGGTCACCGATGCGACCCCCGCGGAACGACCGGATGCGCCCACCGACATCGAGGGCGGCACCCTGTCGCGCGCCGCGACCGGCGAGAACGTCCTGGTCCAGGACAACGTGCGGCTGGTGCGCGGGGACCAGTTCCTCAACACCGACGCGCTGAGCCTGAACCAGGAGACCGGCGAGTACACCGCCGAAGGCGGCGTGCGTTACCAGGATTCAGGCCTGCGCATCATCGCCGAGCATGCCCGGGGCAACCAGACCACCGACACCCACACCATCGAGGACCTGCGCTACCAGCTCGTGGAGCGGCGCGGCAACGGCGGCGCGGAGCGCATCGAGCTCAAGGGCGAACAGGGCGCGCTGGTCGGCTCGAGCTACACCACCTGCGTGCCCGGCCATGAACAGTGGCAACTGACCGCCCGGCGCATCGACATCAACACCGAGGAAGGCATGGCCGTCGCCCGCAACGCCGTGCTGCGGGTGGGCAAGGTGCCGGTTCTGTACGTGCCCTGGTTCATGTTCCCGACCGACGATCGCCGCCGCAGCGGCCTGCTCTACCCGTCGATCTCGGTCTCCGGCCGGGACGGCTTCGACTGGGAGCAGCCGATCTACTGGAACATCGCGCCCAACTACGACGCCACCATCACCCCGCGCATCATGACCGACCGTGGCGTGCAGCTGGGGACCGAGTTCCGCTGGCTGTACCCGGAGGGCCGCGGCGAGGTCTACGGCGAATGGATGCCGACGGACAAGTTGCCCGGGCGCGAGCCGCGGGATTACCTCTATTATCCCAATGGCCTGCCCATCCCCGGCGCGACGCTCCCGGAGGACAACCGGGGCCTGTTCCGGCTCAATGCCCTGCACAACCTCGATGACAGGTGGTTCGACGGCAAGTGGCGGGCCCAGGCCAACCTGGGGTGGGTCAGCGACACCCATTACCTGGACGACTTCAGCAACAGCCTGTTCGGCCGGTCGTCCTATTCGCTCAAGAGCACCGTGGGCCTGTATGGCCGGGGACGCTACTGGGATGCCGGCCTCATGGCCGACCACCAGCAGCTGACCGACTACACGGTCAGCGAGGCCAGCCTGGCGTACGACCGGCTCCCGCGCGCATACCTCAACTGGTCGCAGCCGTTTGGCCGCTGGTTCGAGGCGGGCCTGACCGCCGAGGCCGTGGGGTTCCGGCACGAAGTCCGCAACGAAGGCAGCCGGCTCGACCTCAAGCCCTACGTCAGCATGCCGCTGGAAGGAAACAGCTGGTTCGTGCGCCCGACGCTGGCCTGGCGCTATACCGCCTACGAACTGGACGACAACCTGACGGCGATCGCCGGCGACCGCTCGCCGACGCGCAGCCTGCCGATCGCCTCCGTGGATGCCGGCCTGTTCTTCGACCGCAGCACCGAGATCGGCGGCGAGAAATACCTGCATACGCTCGAACCCCGCGTGTACTACCTCAACGTCCCCTACCGGGACCAGTCGGGCCTGCCGGCCTTCGACACCCGGCCGATGACCTACAGCTGGGGCCAGCTGTTCCGCGACAACCGCTATACCGGCGCCGACCGCCAGACCGATGCCAACCAGATCACCACGGCCCTGACCACCCGCCTGATCAGCG
>JAUIJO010000337.1 GCA_030431185.1 Gammaproteobacteria bacterium
TCAGCCGGATAGAGTAGTGGCTTCCGAAGCCATTGGTCGGGGGTTCGAATCCCTCCAGGCGCGCCATCCCCCCTGCCTCGGCGGAGGGGAGGGACGTATACTGGCGCGCGGACCGCACGGTGCGGTCCGTGTCGATGGCTTCGCGCGCCGCCGTGGTGTGGCGCGCCAAACAGGTGGATCGTGCGCAACTACGACCTCGAATTCCTCAAGCATTTCTCGATGGTGATCGGTTTCCTGATGCTGGTCACCGTGGGCCTGATCGTGGGTGCCAGCATCATCCATCACCGGCTGCCGCCCGAGATCGACCCCGCGGTCACCCAGCGCACCGAGCGCCGGATCGCACCGGTCGGCGCGGTCTATGCCGGCAGCACCGGCGCCGCCGCGCAGGCCGCGGCCAGTGCCGCCGCCGCCGCCGCGGCCGCCTCCCAGGTCGCCTATGGCGGCACGCTGGACGGTTCGGTGATCTTCAACAACCTGTGCACCGGCTGCCATACGTCCGGCGCCGGCGGCGCGCCCACGCTGGACCACAGCCACTGGGACGCGCGCCTGGCCAAGGGCAAGGACACGCTGCACAAGCACGCCATCGAAGGCTTCACCGGCGACGCCGGCGTGATGCCCGCCAAGGGTGGCAACCCCGCCCTGACCGACGAGCAGGTGTCGGCTGCCGTGGACTGGATGCTGGACAACCTCCACTGAGCCACTGTCAGCTGAATGCACGACGCCGCCTCCGGGCGGCGTTGTCGTTTCCGCGTCCCGCCTATCGATAATGGGGCGATGCCGCCGAGGTTCCCAATGCCGCCGTATCCCCATCGCCAAGCCGCTCGCATCGCGGCCCTCATGTGCGCCCTGTCCTGCTGCCTGTCGGCATGCGAGAGGCCGGTGTCGACCGATCCCGGCGTGGCGCCCGCCGCGGCCGGCGACGCACTCCCCGGGACCTTGATCGGCGAGGTCCAGGGCGATCGCGGCCGCAGTCCGTGGCTGGGGCGGGAGGTGCAGGTCAAGGGCGTGGTGACCGCGGACTTCAGTGCCGGCCATGGCGACGGCCTGGGCGGCGTCTACCTGCAGGACAGCGGCGATGGCGACCCCGGCACCTCGGATGCGATCTTCGTGCAGGTCGCCGCGGATGCCCCGTTCCGCGACAAGATGCGCCAGGGCGCCAGGCTGAGCCTCCGCGGCCGCGTCGTCGAACTCGACAGCGGTGGCGGCGTCCGCCTGACGACGCTGGTCCCGTCCGAGGTCGAGCAGCTCGGCCTGGGCGAGGTCGGGATCACCACGCTGCGCACCCCGCCCGCCGACTGGGAGCCCTTCGAGGGCATGTGGGTGCGGATCGACGCTCCGCTGACCGTCGGCAGCCTGGAGGACCTCGCCCGGTATGGCGAGGTGCTCGCCAGTTTCGATGGCCGCATGTGGCAGCCGGCCGAGCGCGCCGCGCCCGGCAGCGACGCCGCGCGAGCGGTCGCCGCCGACAATGCGCGGCGGCGCCTGGTGCTCGACGATGGGCGCGGCGGCAAGGACCGGCCGTTCGAAGCCGGGATATGGCCCCGTGAGGCGCGCCTGCTCCGCAGCGGCAGCGTGATCGAGTCGGCCGAAGGCATCCTCGACCATCGTCACGGCAACTATCGCCTGCAACTCACGGTGCCGCCGACCCTGATCGCGCAGTCGCGACCGCCGGCCCCGACGGTCGCCGGCACGCTCCGCGTGGCTTCCCTCAACCTCGAGAACCTGTTCAACGGCGACGGCGCGGGCGGTGGCTTCCCGACCGCGCGGGGCGCCCGCGACCCGGCCCAGTTGCAGGTGCAGGTCGACAAGCTGGTCGGCACCGTCACCGGCCTGGGCCCCGACATCGTCGCGCTGATGGAGCTGGAGAACGACGGCTACGGCCCGGCCTCGAGCATCGCGACCTTCGTCGACGCGCTCAATGCC
>JAUIJO010000105.1 GCA_030431185.1 Gammaproteobacteria bacterium
GATCAGGTCGATGCCGGTGACCATCTCGGTGACCGGGTGTTCGACCTGGATGCGGGTGTTCATCTCGATGAAGTAGAAGCGGCCGTTTTCGTACAGGAACTCGAAGGTGCCCGCGCCGCGGTAGCCGATCCGGATGCAGGCCTCCACGCAGACCTTGCCGATCTCGGCACGCTGTTCCGGGGTGATGCCGGGCGCGGGGGCTTCCTCGACCACCTTCTGGTGGCGGCGCTGCATCGAACAGTCGCGCTCGCCCAGGTGGATCGCGTTGCCCTGGCCGTCGGCGAGCACCTGGATCTCCACGTGCCGCGGGTTTTCCAGGAACTTCTCCATGTAGACCATGTCGTTGCCGAACGCCGCCTTGGCTTCGGTCTTGGTGGTCTGCACGGCGCTGTGCAGGTGCGCCTCGGTATGCACCACGCGCATGCCGCGGCCACCGCCGCCGCCGGCCGCCTTGACGATGACCGGGTAGCCGATCTCGCGGGCGATCTTCGCATTGGTGTCGGCGTCGTCGCCGAGCGGACCGCCGCTGCCGGGCACGCAGGGCACGCCTGCTTCCTTCATCGCGCGGATGGCCTCGACCTTGTCGCCCATCAGGCGGATGGTCTCCGCCTTGGGCCCGATGAACACGAAGCCCGACTCCTCCACGCGTTCGGCGAAGTCGGCGTTCTCCGACAGGAAGCCGTACCCGGGATGGATGGCCTGGGCGTCGGTGACCTCGGCGGCGGCGATGATCTGCGCCATGTTGAGGTAGCTGTCGGTCGATGGCGCCGGCCCGATGCAGACCGACTCGTCGGCCATCGCCACGTGCTTGAGGTTGCGGTCGACGGTGGAATGCACCGCGACCGTGCGGATGCCCAGGGCGTGGCAGGCGCGCAGGATGCGCAGCGCGATCTCGCCCCGGTTTGCGATTACGACTTTATCGAGCATGGGAGTGACCGGGAATGGGGAAAAGGGAATGGAGAATGGGCAAAGCTGGCATCGTCAGTCTCCGCGCTTCTTGAGCGCATTCATGAGCGCGGTCACTTTGGCGAACGTCGTATCTATCAGCCCATCTGCTGCGGCAGTGTCCCTGGCATAGCCCAGGCGACGCGCGATGTGCAGCTGCGTGCTGATCTCCGAAAGAGAACCGCGTGCGATCGACAGGAAGCGGATGTATTCGAGCGTGGAGCGCCGCGCGGCGCCCTCGGCGATGTTCGACGGGATGCTGATTGCGGCCCGTCGCATCTGCGCGGAGAGCCCGAAGCGCTCCACATCGGGGAATGAGCTGGACATTGTGTAGATCATTTCCACCAGGTCCATGGAGTTTCGCCATACATCCAGCCGCTCGTGCGGCCGTTTTGACGATTCCCCATTCTCCATTCCCGATTCCCGCTTCACCCGATCACAAACAACGGCTGGTCGAACTCGATCGGCTGGCCGTTCTCGACCAGGATCTTGACCACGGTGCCGGAGACGTCGGACTCGATCGGGTTGAACATCTTCATCGCTTCGATGATGCCCAGGGTCTCGCCGGCCTTGACCGACTGGCCGACGCTGACGAACGCGGGCTTGTCGGGGGCGGGGGAGGCGTAATAGGTGCCGACCATCGGGGCGCGGACGACGTGGCCGTCGGGCAGGGCCTCGCCGGCGGGCTCGCTCGCGGCGGCGGGCGCGGTGGGCGCGGGCGCGGCGGCCGGGGTCGGGTAGGCCGGCGCCATCGGCGCGGCCATCGCCACGCCGCCCTTCGGCGTGCGGGCCAGGCGGACGGATTCCTCGCCTTCCTTGATCTCGATCTCGGCGAGGTTGGATTCCTCGAGCAGGTCGATCAGTTTCTTGATTTTTCGCAGGTCCATGGATGGGCCTCTCGGTCAGGTGCCCCGGATGGGGCGGTCGGTCGGATGGGGAGCGGGCGCTACCGTTCGTCTTCGTAGAACGCCTCGAGTTCGCGGGTGCGCGTTTCGGCGTGCCGGGCCATGCAGGACAGGAAGGTCACGGTCCGGATGGTGCCATCGGCGTAGTACTGCCAGGCCGCGTCGCAGTCGCCGCGGCGGAACGCGACCCAGCTGCGCTGGGCCTCGGTGAGCAGTTCGCGGGTGCGGGCGCAGTGGGCGCCACATGCCGGATCGGCCAGCTGGGCGCGGATTCGCTGGTAGGTGGCATTGAGGTCGGCTTCGGCCCGGTCGAGGCCGGCCTGCGCGCACGCATTGGTCTCCGGCGTGGTGATCGCGTTGGCCGTGCAGGTCGCGGCGTCCTCCCCCGTGTCCGGAGCTCGCGCCTGGCCGGTGGCCGGCAGCACGCAGGACAGCGCGAGCAGGGCCGCGACGCCGGGTCGCACCGCCGCCGGGCGCGCCATCCTCATGGCCGCGCCTCCAGTCGCTTGATGGCGGCGTCCAGCGCATGGCGGTAGCCGTCGGCCCCGAAGCCGCAGATCACGCCGACGGCGAGATCGGAGAAGTAGCTGGCATGCCGGAACGGCTCGCGGGCGTGCGGGTTCGACAGGTGGACTTCGATGAAGGGGATCGCGACCGCGGCCAGCGCGTCGCGCAGGGCCACCGAGGTGTGGGTGAAGGCCGCCGGGTTGATCAGGATGAAGTCGATGTCGCCGCGCGAGGCCTGCACCCGGTCCACCAGGGCGTGCTCGGCATTGGACTGGAAACTCTCCAGGCGATGCCCGGCCGCCTCGGCCCGGCGGGCGAGGTCACCGTCGATCTCGGCCAGGGTCGTGGCGCCGTAGATACCGGGCTCGCGGGTGCCGAGCAGGTTGAGGTTGGGGCCATGCAGGGCCAGCAGTGTCGCCATCGGGCAGCGGTTTTACCTTCAGAAGGCCGCGAGTGTGCGTGACTGAAACCGCTGTGTCTAGGAGTTCGCTGCCAAATCGGCGAAGTTGTCGCGATTTAAGCGCTTGTTTGATTTTCCCCGATGCAACGCGTCGTGCGCCTGTCAAGGGCCGGAGGGCGTGTCCGCCGGGCTCATCGCGCCCAGTCGTCGATCTCGTCGTGCTGGAACGGCCCGACCTTCTGCTTCAACAGGGTGCCGTCCGCCGACAGCAGGACGGAGTAGGGCAGCACCCCCCTGGGGTTGCCCAGTTGCACACTGCTGTCGCGCGGGCCGGCCTGGTCGATGAGGATGCGGTAGTCGACCGGGACGCGGCCGAGGAAGTCGCGGACGGCATCGGCGTCGTCGAGGGCGATGCCGACCACTCGCGTGCCATTGTCGCCCTGTTCGACCGCGAAACGGTTCAGTTCCGGCATCTCCTCGATGCAGGGACCGCACCAGCTGGCCCAGAAGTTGACCAGGACCGGCCGCCCGGCCAGATCGCCGGGCAGCGTGGTGTCCGTGCCCGCGAGGTCGGGCAGCCGCAGCGTGGGGATGGTCTCCCCGCGCCGGGCGATGGCGAGGCCTTCGGGGGCCGCGGGCGCGCCGGCGGACAGAGCGCCCTGGAGCGCGCGCTGGCCCAGCTCGGTCCGCAGCAGCGGTCCGGAGCCGTTGAGCCAGAGGCCCAACGCGCCGCCGAGCACGGCGCCGGCCAGCGCGACCAGCAGGACGGAGCGCGCCTTCATCGTGCCGCCGCCCGTTGCAGCGCCTCGCGGGCGAGCTCGGGGGTCAGCACCGTCGGCAGGACCTCGCCCGGGCCGCCATCGGCCGGGAACACCACGTAGAGCGGGACGCCGACGGCCTCGTAGCGCTGCAGGAACGCGGTCAGGGCCGGGTCCACGTCGGTCCAGTCGCCGAGCATGTAGACGGCATCGGCCGCCTCGAGCGCCTCGCGGAAGCCGTCGCGTCCGAACACGGCCTTCTCGTTGGCCTTGCAGGTCACGCACCAGTCCGCGGTCATGTTGACGAAGACCGGCCGGCCCGCGCCGCGCAGGTCGGCCAGCCGTTGCTCGGAGAACGCCACCGGCGCGAGCGCCTCGTGCGCCGGCGTCGTGAGCACGGCTGCGGTCTGCGGGCGCGGCATCGTGTGGATGGCATGCAGCGGCCAGGCCACGGCGAGCAATGCGGCCGCGGCGAGTGCGGAGGCCCAGGGGCGGCCGTCGCGACGGGAGCGGGTCCAGGCCCAGGCGGCGAAGGCGAGCAGGGTCGCGGCCAGCAGCCACCAGCCGATCGCATCCGCCCCGCGCTGGCGGGCCAGCACCCAGGCCAGCCATACGGCGGTCAGGTACAGCGGGAAGGCGAGGAGTTGCTTGAAGGTGTCCATCCATGCGCCCGGCTTCGGCAGGCGATGGGCGAGCGCGGGAATGAAGCCGATCAGCAGGAACGGCAGCGCCAGCCCGAGGCCGAGCGCGAGGAAGACGAGGAGGGCGGTGCCGGTCGGGGCAGTGAACGCCCAGGCCAGGGCCGGCCCCATCAGCGGCGCGGTGCAGGGCGTGGCGACCACGACCGCGAGCACGCCGGTGAAGAAATCGCCGGTCGGACCCGAGCGCGTCGCCAGGCCATGGCCGACCCCGGTCCAGCGGCCGCCGACATGCCATACGCCGGACAGGCTCAGGCCCAGCCCGAACATCAGCAGGGCCAGCACGGCGACCACCAGAGGTTGCTGCAACTGGAAGCCCCATCCCAGCGCGAGGCCCGCCTGGCGCAGCGCGAGCGCGAGGCCGCCCAGGGCGACGAAGCTCACCAGCACGCCAGCGGTGTACCAGAGGGCGTGGCGACGCGCCCGCCCGGGCGTCTCCCCACTGCCGGCGAGCGACAAGGCCTTCAGCGACAGGACCGGCAGCACGCAGGGCATCAGGTTGAGGATCAGGCCGCCGCCGACGGCCAGGAGCAATACGGTGAGCAGGCCCAGGCGCGGCGCCGGTACCGGGCCGTCCGCGGGAGGTGTCGCGGCGCTTTCAACGGCGGCATCGGCCGGGGGCGGGGCAAGGGACTCGTCGGGCGCGTCGGCGCCCTGCGGGGCGACCGGATCCGCCGCGGCTCCGGCCTCGGTGGGCGGCGGTGCCATGTCGTCGGTCGCCGTATCCGGGTCCGGGTCCGAAGACACCTGCGCCACCGTGCCCGCCGGAATGGCGACGTCGAGCTCGCGGGTCATGACGGGATAGCAGATGCCGTCGGTCTGGCAGCCCTGGAATTCGATCGCCAGCGTCGCCTGCGCGGCCTCCCGGACCGTGCGCTCCAGCGGCAGGCGGGCCGTGACCGGCTCGAAGAACACCACGGTGGTGCCGAAATGTTCGTCCTGGTGTTCCTGGCCCGGCGGCCAGCGCGGGGTGCCGGCACGGATGCCTTCGGCCCGCGCGCGGAACGCGGTCTTGTCGCGATAGAGGTAATAACCCGGCGCCACGTCGAAACGCACTTCCAGGGTGTTGCCGTCCACGGCGGCCGCGGTCACGCCGAACGCCTGCTCGGCGGGGAGCGGCTTGGCGAGGCCGCCCGGCAGGGTGGCGGGGGCGAGCAGCGGATTGCCGGGGCTGGCGTTGGACAGGCCGCCTGCGTTCTGGCCCGGCAGGCGCAGTCCTCCGGTGGCGGGTGCCGGGTCCAGCGCAGACGGCGCCGCCATGCCGGCGGCCGGCGCGGGCGGCAACGTCACCTGCACCTCCCGGGTCTGGGGCGGGTAGCAGATGCCGAGGTCCGCGCAGCCCTGGTACTTCACCTTCAGGGTCACGGTGCCGGCGCCGGCGCGGCCGGGCAGGGTGGCGCTCAGCATGCCGCGGTAGGTTTCCACGTCACCGAAGAACTCGTCGGTGTAGGCATGGCCCTTCGGCAGGCGCAGGGCCTGCTGGGCGAAAGCGGCGTCGGCCTGGACCGAGGTGCGGTGGCGATAGAGGTAGTAGCCGTCGGCGATCTTCCAGCGGACGGTGATCGCGTCGGGTGCGCTCGCTTCGGCGCTCAGCACGAACGCTTCGTCGACCGGCAGCAGGTCGTCCAGGTCGACCGCGGCCAGGGCCCGGGACGGGAAGCCGCAGGCGAATGCGAACAGGGCGAGCGCACACAGGACGGGAGCGAAGGACGGCAGGGTGCGCGCGACGCGCAGGCGCGCGTTCCGGAGGGAATCAGTCATCGGGTCTCGTCTGTTGGGCCACCCACTGCAGGTAGGGGGCGAGGCCGGCGCGGGCTTCGACCGCCACCAGCTCGGGGAGTTCATTGGGGTGTAGCTCGAGCACGCGCGCGCTCAGCGCGTCGAAGCGGTCGGCGCAGGTCTTGATCAGCAGCAGGACCTCGTCGTCGGTCTGCACCTCGCCATCCCAGCGATAGGTCGACCGCAGGCCGGGCACGCGGCTGACGCAGGCGGCCAGGCGCTCCTCCACCAGCGCCCGCGCGATGCGTTGGGCGCTGTCGGGATCGGGGCAGGTGCAATGGACCAGGAGCACGGGCATGGCGCGATTGTAGCGGTCCCGCCGCGGCGCGTTGCCCCTCGCGCCAGCGGCGCCGCACCCCGGTTCAGGGGGCGGCCGCCGGGCTCAGTGCAACAGGCAGGTGGGCGGCCGGGAGGAGGTGAACAACGCCGCGCTCGCCCATTCCGGGTGGTCGATGAAGGGATTGCGGTTGCCCTGGAAGCTGGCGATCACCTCGTTGCGCTCGCGTTCGGCGGCATCCGGGGGGTCGGCCTGGTGCCAGGCCAGCAGGGTCGACAGCAGGCCCATGTACGCGGGCGAACTGGAGGTCGCCACGATCCGGCCGCGGTCGTCGGTCAGCTCCAGGTCGGGTTCGGACTGCCCGGTATGGATGTCGCGGCCGCCCTCGTAGCGGATGGCCATGTACATGACCGCGCGGGCCATGTCGCCGCGGCGGGCGCCCCAGACCTGGAACGACTGGTGGTCCACCCAGTTCGAGTTGCCGGGGAACTGGCCGCTGCCACCTCCCCGGCCGCCGTTGGCCTCGGTGGGGCGCTCGCCGCAATTGGCCTGGGCGCTGCAATCGGCATACGGCTTGTTGCCGCGGTCGGCGTTGTAGCCCGTGTCGGTCAGGTAGAGCATGTGGGTGTCGGTGTACGGCGCGTTGGGAAGGCCGAGGTCGCCGGTGCGCGAACCGAAGCCCAGCGAGTTGGGCCAGCTGTGCTCGCGGTTGTAGGTCGTGCCGCCGCTGGAACCGGCGCGGTCGCTGCCCTTGGCGTAACTGTGGTTGCGATACGCATCCAGGATCCGGCCGCTGTCGGCCGGGTCCTCGTCGGCGATCTCCAGGATGCTCCAGGTGCTGGTGCCCGATCCGCTGTAGGGATAGGCGGTATGGCCGCGGATGGTCCGGTGCAGGGAGCAGCGCAACCGGGCGGGGCTGCTGGTGTCGACGTGGCCGTAGTAGTCGCCGCCGCCCGCGGCCACGCTGAAGGCCACAACGGTATCGCTGTCCGGCCGCGCGCCCCCGGCATCCTGGATGCGGGAGGCATCCACGGTCAGCGTGCAGGCCTCGCCGGCATGCAGGGCACCGTCGGTCGAGGCGACGAACCGGTCGCCCTGGGTGGCATGCGACAAGCCCACGTTGCCGGACTCGGCGCACTGCAGCCGGAACGCGCCCGTGGCGAGGGTGACGCTTTCGCTGAACGCGATGCCCAGGTCGGCCGCGGCCGGGAAATCGCTGGCGCCGTCGACCGGCATGGTCACGGTGACCCGGGGCGGTGGGTTGGGTGCCGGCACGCCCTGGCCCGCGTTGCAGCGGCCGAACGTCTGGCTTGCCGTGGGCCGCCAGCTGAAGTCCGCCGCGCTTCCGCCCTGGCCGGCCAGTTGCAGGGAGGTCCCCACCGGGGTGCCGGCGTCTTCCGACACGGGGATCGCGGTGCTGGCCAGGCCCGCCGCGGGGCCACTGGCCGCGACCAGCGTGCCCTCGTAGCTCAGGAACTGCACCACCTGGCCATCGCCGTCGACGAGGGCGAAGCCGTCCGGGGCGCCGTTCTGCAGGCCGTTGGCCGGGTAGTGCAGCGTCGAGACGCGGACCTGGCCCCCGCCCTCGCAGGCCACCACGTCGCCACCCGGCAGGGCGTCGGTGTCGTAGGCGACCGCCGCGCCCGGCGAGCTGCCGTTGTAGAGGTGGATCCGGTAACCGGCCAGGTTCTCGCCCGCGGTCGCGACGACCTCGATGGCCTCGCCGACATCGCCGCCGGCATTGTCGTAGTGGAGTTCGTTGACGAATACGTCCGCCAGCGCCGACGCGGGCAGCAGGGCCAGCAGGGCGGCAGTGGCGAAACGGGGCGCGTGGCGCGAGGCGTCGATGCCCATCGGCGTACATCCTTCCTTGAATGCGGTCGCCCGAGTCTACCCCCGTTGGCGGTCCGGACGGTGTCGCCCCGGGGGCCGCGTCACGGTTTGCGCGGTTCCTGCGGCTTGATCCGTCCGGTCCGCTGCACGGCCAACTGCTCGACCACCTCCACCAGGGGCGCGCGCGCCAGGGTCGGTGATTCGCGGAAGGCGGTCAGCAGGCGGAGTTCGAGCGGATCGTCCACCAGCAGCGCGTCCACCGCGGCCACCGAGTCCATCGCCACGTCCTCGGACAGGGTCATGCGTCCGCGGCCGGTGGCCAGCCATTCGAACTGCACCTGGGTCACCAGCGCCAGTTCCCGCAGGTGCCCGGCACTGGGCGACTTGCCCATCGTGGCTTCCCAATGGCTGACCGCGCTGCGCTGGACGCCCACGGCCTGGGCGAGCGCGGACTGCGACAGGCCGGCATGGCGGCGGGCGAGGCGAATGCGTTGCGCGGGCGTCATCCGGGGGCTCCTGCGAGGGGGTGGGCGTTCATCCGGGGTCGGAATCCCGTGATGTTTTTCGCATTAACAGGGAAGATGTTACCAAAAATAACCCAGTGATCGATAATCACATCCATCTGTCTACCAATGGTAGCGGCTTGTGTCATGATTTCGTGAAGCACAAGCCATATTCGGCCGTATTCAGGTCTCGATGCTACCTGTAGTGCACGTTTTTGGGGGCTTGCAGGGCTGGCCAAGCTGACGCTGAACGCGCAATATCCTCCCAGGCCGACAAGGAAGGCCGGTATCAGACACTGACGTCTGGTCAGCAGAATGGCGCAAGGACGCGCGAGCTCAGGAAGGGCCATCTCTGTACCAGGAAAGGGCGCGTCACTTCGGGGACGCGTCCTTTCTTTTTGCCCGCGGCCAGCGGGCGGGCGCCGGCGGGACGCCCTGCGCGGAAAATTTCGCGTGCCCCCCTTGAAAGCCCTCGCCGCCCCCCCATCCTTTCGCCATCCCGGTGCGCCGGGCGCTGTTCGTCCCGGGTTTGGCACTCACTCGGGGCGACTGCCAAAACTCCGAAAATTGTTTCCCACAATCAACCACTTGCGTGAGGTTCCAATGAACATCAAGCCGCTCTACGACCGCGTGGTCATCAAGCGCATGGAAGAAGAGAAGATGTCCGCCGGCGGCATCGTCATCCCCGACTCGGCCACCGAAAAGCCGATCAAGGGTGAGGTCGTGGCCGTGGGCACCGGCAAGGTGCTCGACAACGGCGACGTGCGCGCGCCGGTGGTCAAGGTCGGCGACAAGGTGCTGTTCGGCAAGTACAGCGGCACCGAGGTCAAGCTCGACGGCACCGAGTACCTGGTGGTGAAGGAAGACGACATCTTCGCGACGATCGGCTGATCGCGCCGTCGCCCTGCCACCGCTCCCCCTATTCCATTGAATTTCTGAGGTAATCCGCAATGTCCGCGAAGGAAATCCGCTTCGGCGAAGACGCGCGCTCCAAGATGGTCCGCGGCGTCAACACGCTTGCCAACGCCGTCAAGGCGACCCTGGGCCCGAAGGGCCGCAACGTCGTGCTCGACAAGAGCTTCGGCGCCCCGACCATCACCAAGGACGGCGTCTCCGTCGCCAAGGAAATCGAGCTGGCCGACAAGTTCGAGAACATGGGCGCGCAGATGGTCAAGGAAGTCGCTTCCAAGACCTCCGACATCGCCGGTGACGGCACCACCACCGCGACCGTGCTGGCCCAGGCGCTGATCCGCGAGGGCATGAAGGCGGTCGCCGCCGGCATGAACCCGATGGACCTCAAGCGCGGCATCGACAAGGCCGTGACCGGCGCCGTCGCCGAGCTCAAGAGCCTCAGCAAGCCGTCCTCGACCAGCAAGGAAATCGCCCAGGTCGGCGCGATCTCGGCCAACTCCGACGCCAACATCGGCGACCTCATCGCGCAGGCGATGGACAAGGTCGGCAAGGAAGGCGTGATCACCGTCGAGGACGGTTCGGGCCTGGAGAACGAACTCGACGTCGTCGAGGGCATGCAGTTCGACCGCGGCTACCTGTCGCCCTACTTCATCAACAACCAGCAGTCGATGCAGGCCGAGCTGGACGATCCGTTCATCCTGCTGCACGACAAGAAGATCTCCAACGTGCGCGACCTGCTGCCC